>DASSCW010000330.1:0-11111 GCA_035697465.1 Candidatus Limnocylindria bacterium
CGGGGAACGTTAGAGGCTCGCCAGCGTCTTATCGGCGCTCCGTTCCCGCCCTTTGAGCGCGGCAAACAGAGCCCGCGGCCGAGATCGGGGCCGGGCTTCCAGCTAGCGCCCTCCGGGTGAGCGTCTGAGGTGAATATGCCGCCGACGAGTCAGCCGTCGCAGAAGGCGGCGACTCCCTCGACGCACGCGGCCATCTCGGCCGGGAGCATGTGAACGTCTGAGCCGGCCTCGGCCGCGACCAGCCACTCCGCTCCGGCCGTGGGCCGCACGGCGATCCGAGCCGTCGGCACGCGATCGCGCAGGAATCCGACCACCGGGCCGAGCCCGGCGTCGCCGTACTCCTGGCGGATGGCACCGGTGTCCACTAGGACCACATCGGGCTGGCGCAGGATCACCGCCTGGTGGAGTCGCGCGGCATCGTTGTAGAAGAAGGCCAGCCAGTCAGACAGCCGCGCGTCGATCGCAGCCGCCAGTTCGTGGTCGCGCGTGAGGCAGTAGACCAGCATCGTGCTCGGATGCGCTCCGGTGGGACCTCGGAAGGGTAGCAGTAGAATCAGCGGTCCATGGTCAGCACGAAGCCAGCACGCAGGGATCCAGGCGACCTCACCGCGCCCCGCCACCAGGCGCTCGGCAGCCTGCTGGGCCGCGTCTGGGCCGTCGACCAGGTTGGCGCCCAGGAACGCGCCGCTGCGCTTGCCAAGCGCAGCATCAAGCGCGAGTCGAAGCTCTGGGCGCTCGACATGATCATCCGCATGACGGACCTGACCACGCTCGAGGGCAAGGACACGCCGGGCAAGATCCGCGCGCTCGCCGGAAAGGCTCGACGCCCGGATCCGACCGATCCCTCCATACCTTCCGTGGCGGCGCTGTGCGTCTATCCGGCCATGGTCCCGCCGGCCAAGGAAGCGCTGCGCGGATCCGGCGTGAAGGTGGCGGCGGTATCGACCTACTTCCCGTCGGGCCAAGTGCCGCTCGAGCTCAAGCTGGCCGACGTGCGCATGGCGATCGAGCTTGGCGCGGATGAGGTCGACATGGTCATCGATCGCGGCGAGTTCCTGGCGGGGGAGTACGCGCGCGTCTTCGACGACATCGTGGCAGTCAAGGAAGCGTGTGGCGACACACACCTTAAGGTCATCCTGGAGACGGGTGAGCTCGAGACCTACGACAACGTGCGACGCGCATCGGTCCTGGCCATGGCTGCTGGAGCCGACTTCATCAAGACGAGCACCGGCAAGGTAACGCCGGCGGCGCAGCTGCCGGTGGCCCTCGTGATGCTGGAGGCGATTCGCGACTTCTACCAGCAGACGGGGCGTGCAGTCGGCATGAAGCCCGCCGGCAGCATCCGCACCGCCAAGGAGGCGATCGCCTACCTGACCGTCCTGTACGAGACGCTGGGGCCGGACTGGATGACGCCGGACCGCTTCCGCTTCGGCGCCAGCAGCCTCCTGAACGACGTGCTGATGCAGATCCGCAAGGAGCGGTCGGGCCGCTACTCGGGCGGCGACTACTTCACCCTCGACTGAGCCCGCCGTGGGAGCCCGGGCCATGCCATCGCCCACCATCGACGTGTCGCCCGGCACGGTGGTCATCTTCAGCGACGTCGGTTGCCCGTGGGCGCACGCGGCCGTCTGGCGCATCTGGGACGCCCGCCGCAGGCTGGGCCTCGAGGCGAAGGTCCGATTCGACCACCGGGCGTTCCCGCTCGAGCTCTTCAACTCGCAGGCGACGCCCCGCGACGAGCTGGACGCCGAGATGGCGACCTGCGCCAGCCTGGCGCCCCGCGCCGGGTGGCAGCCGTGGGCGGCGCCCGACTGGACCTACCCGGTGACGATGCTGCCGGCAATGGAGGCGGTCCAGGCGGCCAAGGAGCAGGGCCTTGCCGTCTCCGAGGCGCTCGACCGCGGGCTGCGGCGCGCCTTCTGGGGCGAGTCGAGATGCATCAGCCTGCGCCACGTCATCCTGGAGGTTGCGTCGCAGGCCGACCAGCTCGATCTGGCCGCGCTCGCGGACGCGCTGGATTCAGGACGAGCGCGGCGCGCGATCTTCGACGATTGGGCCGTCGCCAAGACGGACGCCGTGCAGGGATCCCCGCAGTTCTTCCTCGCCGATGGCAGCCATGGCCAGAATCCCGGGCTCGAGCTTGACTGGCACGAGGGCGACGACGGCCTCTGGCGGCCAACCATCGTGGCCGACGACCCAACCGCCTACGAGCGGCTCCTGCTCACGGCGGCTGCGGAGGCGGCGTGACGATCTCCCTGACGACAACACCCAGGTGACCTCACGCCGCCAGCCGCCGCGGCGTTCTACTCCCGTGCGATTGCCGCCGTTCCAGATGCTCGTGGATGGGCACTCGGCGGAGCTGCATCGGTTCCTGATCGCCTCGGTAGGTGTTGACCGCGCCGAGGACTGCCTCCAGGAGACGCTGCTCTCCGCCCTGCGAGCCTATCCACGGCTGAGGCATGCGGACAACCTGCGGGCATGGCTGTACACCATCGCGCGGCGCAAGGCGACCGACACACTGCGGGCGGCGGCCAGGCGGCCGCCGGGACAACCGCTCGACGAGATGAGCGCCGGAGTTGAACCAAGCGTGCCGGCACACCAGGTCGCAGATGACGGGGTGTGGTCGGCAGTCCGGGAGCTGCCCGGGAAGCAGCGTGAAGCGGTCGTGCTGCGGTACGTCCTCGACCTTGACCACCGGTCGATTGGCGAACGAATGGGAACCTCGGAGGAAGCGGCGCGCCAGAGCGTGAGCGCCGGATTGCGCAGGCTGCGAAAGGAGATGGACCGATGACTGAGCTCGAGCGCCGGCTCTCCGATTCCGCGCCAGCGAACCTCGATCCCGCGCGGGTGATGGCCGAGCTGTCGAAGCGCGCGCAGGTGGCCGGAATCCTTGACGTCGCCTATGCCACGCTCGATTCGCCGCTCGGAGAGCTCCTCGTCGCCGTGACGCCGCGCGGCTTGGTGCGCATCGCTTACCCCGGAGGGGGCGACGACGCGGTGCTGGCCGAACTGGCGGAGCGCGTGAGTCCGCGGGTGCTGCTCGCGCCGGAACGGACCGACGCCGTGCGCCGCGAGCTGGACGAATATTTCAACGGTGAGCGGCGCAAGTTCTCGACGCCGGTCGACTGGTCACTGGTGCACGGCTTCGCGCAGGGCGTGCTGCGCGCGACCGCCAGGGTGCCATTCGGAGAGACGGCGACCTATCGACAGGTCGCGGAAGCCGCCGGCTCGCCACGCGCGTCGCGAGCTGCCGGCAACGCCCTGGGGTCCAACCCGATCCCGATCGTGGTGCCGTGCCATCGCGTGCTGCACTCCGGCGGCGGGCTGGGCGGCTATTCCGGTGGGCTGGAGCGGAAGCGCGCATTGCTCACCATCGAGGGCGTGCTGGACGCCTAGTCGCCGCGCGAATCGGAGGATCGGGTCATCTCCAGGAACTCCTGGACCCGCATCACTCGCAGAATTTGACGGACCGGGATGGGCACGCCGGACTGGCGCCGGTCGACGAACAGGCGCGGCTGTGACAGGCTGACACGCCGGCCTCGCTTCTCGAGCTCGGCCTCCCCGGCGGCCATCACGTTCTTCACCCATTGGACGCCTGAGCCGTAGGTCAGCGCGAACACGTACCGGTCGCCGTGGGGGAACACGTTCATGGGGATGTGGTACGGCTGCCCGGACTTCCGTCCCCTTTAGTGAAGCACGCCAAACCAGGGCAGCCACCCCACGAAGAGGCGGGTGAAGGGGTTCACGACGCGTGTCGTGAACGGCCGGATCACGGCCAATGGCGGCGGGGGCACCGGCCGCGGCGCCTCTTCGGCGGGCTGGTCGGCGGTCACGCCGGCACATCCCTGGAGGGCTCTTCGCCCGCCTGACCCACACCGAACGCAGCGACGATCTCGTCGGGGACGCGCGCTGGCCTGCCGTCCGCGGTCCGTACCCAGGCCCACTCGCTGAACACCTCGGCCAGCAGGGCGCCATCGGTCGCCCGGCGGATCCAGGTCCGCCTCCAGCCGCGCACCCCGCGCACGCCCTCGACCCGGACCGTGGCTTCGATCTCGTCAAGGGCAACGGCGGGAACGTGATAGGTCGCTTCGTGGCGGCGCACCACCCAACCACCGCCGCGCTCGAGGCTCCACGCGCGACCGAAGCCGATGGCCTCGGCGTGCTCGTTCGTGACGTTCTCCGCCCATGCGACATAGGTGGCGTTGTTGACGTGGCCGTTCTGGTCCAGCTCGTAGCTGCGCACCGTGAAGCGGAGGGTGTGCTCCAACGACCGACGTGACTGGTCAGGCATCAACCGAAGTGTAGGTCCGTCGCGGGGTGGATCCCTCTGCCGACGATCCCAGGTGAGGGGCACGATGTCGAATCGGACCCCGTGCAGGGCCCGATGCCATAATCGGCCCAGCATGAGCCTCACCAAGAAGCCGGATCCTCGACCGGCGGCCGCCTCGTGGGGGCTCGCTGCCCGAGGCAAGGTCCCCTGGGAGTATGCCGCCGCCCCGGAGGCGACGGACCACATCGAGATTCGCCCCGAGTACGGGCTGTTCATCGACAACGAGTTCCGGCCGAGCCGGCCGAAGGCCACCTTCACCGTGATCAACCCGGCCACCGAGGAGCCACTGGCCAAGGTCGCCAAGGCCTCCAAGGCCGATGTCAACCGGGCAGTGATGGCTGCCCGGCGCGCCTACCAGACCACCTGGTCGCGACTCCCCGGCAGCGAGCGGGCGAAGTACCTGTACCGCATCGCGCGGATCCTGCAGGAGCGCAGTCGCGAGTTCGCCGTGGTGGAGACGATGAACTCCGGCAAGCCGATCAAGGAGTCGCGCGACGTCGACGTGCCGCTCGCGGCCGCGCACTTCTTCTACTACGCCGGCTGGGCCGACAAGCTCGACTACGCGTTCCCGGGTCGCACGCCGCGCGCTCTGGGCGTCGCCGCGCAGGTCATCCCGTGGAACTTCCCGCTGCTCATGCTGGCGTGGAAGATCGCTCCCGCGCTCGCGGCCGGCAACACTGTCATCCTCAAGCCCGCCTCGACCACACCGCTGACCGCCTACCTCTTCGCCGACGTGGTGCGGCAGGCCGAGCTGCCGCTGGGCGTCGTGAACATCATCACCGGACCCGGCGAGATCGGCATGGAGCTCGTCACCCACCCCGAGGTGAACAAGGTCGCGTTCACCGGATCCACGGCGGTGGGCAAGATGATCGCGAGGGCCGTATCGGGCTCCAGCAAGAAGCTCACGCTGGAGCTGGGGGGCAAGGCCGCCAACATCGTCTTCGACGATGCGCCGCTCGACCAGGCGATCGAGGGGATCATCAACGGCATCTACTTCAACCAGGGCGAGGTGTGCTGCGCAGGCAGCCGCCTGTTCGCCCAGGAGAGCGTTTACGAGCCGCTGCTGGAGAAGCTCAAGGACCGCCTCTCCACGCTGCGCGTCGGCGATCCGCTGGACAAGAACACGGACGTGGGTGCCATCAACTCGGCCGGCCAGCTGGCGAAGGTGCAGGAGCTCGTCCAATCGGGGATTGACGAGGGTGCGGAGATCTTCCAGCCCGATTGCGTGCTGCCGGACAAGGGCTTCTTCTTCCGGCCGACCCTGTTCACCGGCGTGAGCCAGTCGCATCGCATCGCGCAGGAGGAGATCTTCGGTCCGGTGCTCTCTGTCCTCACCTTCAGGACACCCGAAGAGGCAATCGAGAAGGCGAACAACACGCCGTACGGCCTCTCGGCCGGGGTCTGGACCGAGAAGGGCAGCCGCATCTTCAAGATGGTCGGCGCCATGCGGGCCGGCGTGGTGTGGGCGAACACCTTCAACCGCTTCGACCCGACCTCGCCGTTCGGCGGCTACAAGGAGTCAGGCTACGGTCGCGAGGGTGGCCTGCACGGGCTGGGCGCGTATCTGGACCTCTCCCCGAATGGCACGAACGGCCGATGATCGACGCGGCGCGCGCCAGGGAGTTCAACCTCGATAGCATCGCTGACCAGCTGACGGAGCCCTGGAAGCCGATCGAGATCGCCACCGCCAATGATGCCGTGCTGCGCATGGCGCGCATGGAGGGCAGCTTCCCCTGGCACCACCACGGCGAGGATGAGCTATTTCTGTGCTGGCGCGGCTCGTTCCGCATCGAGATGGAGGGCCGAGAGTCCGTACACCTTGAGCGCGGAGAGTTGTTCGTGGTACCGCGCGGGCAGCGCCATCGACCGGTGGCCGACGCGGGCCCTGCCTTCGGGATCGTGCTGGAGAAGCCGGAGACCAAGCAGTATGGCGAGGAGTCTCGCTGATGGCCGCTCGGACGAAGACGGCCAGCCGGACCAGGCGGACATCGGTCCTGGACTCCAGGGCGCCGGCGCCGCTGGCGACCACCGGCCAGGCAGATCGGCTTGGCGTGCGGAAGACCTACAAGCTCTACATCGGCGGCGAATTTCCGCGCACCGAGTCCGGCCGCGCCTACGAAGTGTCCGACGCGAAAGGCCGTCTGCTGGCCAACGCCTGCCGCGGGACGCGCAAGGACATCCGGGATGCCGTCCGCGCAGCGCGCAGTGCCTACCCGGGCTGGGCCGGGAAGACGGCGTACAACCGCAGCCAGATCCTGTACCGCATTGCGGAGCTGATGGAGGGCCGTCGTGACCAGTTCATCGGCGAGGTGATGGCCGCAGAGGGCGTCGGCCGCCAGCGCGCCACGCGCCTGGTGGATGCCGCCATCGACCGCTGGGTCTGGTACGCGGGGTGGGCCGACAAGTACGGGCAAACCCTCGGCACCGTCAACCCGGTGAATGGCAGCTACTTCAACTTCAGCGTGCCGGAGCCCACCGGCGTTGTCGGCCTGATCGCGCCCGAGGAGTCGAGCCTGCTGGGACTGGTGAGCCGGCTCGCCCCGATCATCGTGTCCGGCAACGCGGCGGTGGTGATCGCGTCGGAGACCCGCCCACTGCCTGCCGTCACGCTGACCGAGGTGCTCGCCACCTCCGACGTGCCTGGTGGGGTGGTGAACCTCATCACCGGGCTGCGGCGTGAGCTGGTATCGCACCTGGCGGCGCACATGGATGTGAACGGCCTCGACGCCTTCGGTCTCGACCCGGCGCAGGGAGCGACGATCGAGGAGCTCGCCGTGGAGAGCGTCAAGCGCCTGGTACGGCCGCCTGAGGGCGGCAGCGGCGGCATCGACTGGCTCAACCAGCGAAGCCAGTCGCCCTACCTGATCGGCGAGTTCGTCGAGATCAAGACCGTCTGGCACCCCATCGGCGCCTAGAGGCTCAGCACGAACCTCGCGATCTCGAAGTAGATGATCAGTCCGGTGCCGTCCACCAGGGTGCTGATGAACGGGGCCGATACCACCGCCGGGTCCACGCGCAGGCGGCGCAGCACCAACGGGAGCGCGGCCGCCACGGTTGCGGACCAGGCCGAGATGGCCACCAGCGTCAGCGCGACCACCAGCCCGATGTCAGATGGAACACCCAGGAACGCCGCCTGCGCGAAGCCGACGGCCCCCATCACCAGGCCCATGATCAGGCCGACGCGCAGCTCCTTGAAGATGATCCAGCCCACGTCGCGCAGGGTGATCTCACCGATGGCCATGGCCCGCACAATCAGCGTGACGGTCTGCGAGCCGATGTTGCCGCCCGTCCCGATCAGCAGCGGGATGAAGAAGCCGAGCGCCACCACCGTGGTCAGCTCCTCCTCGAAGCCACGCAGCACCATCCCGGTGTAGGCCTCGGCCACGAACAGGACGAGCAGCCAGACGACGCGCTTGCGAACGAGCAGCTGCACGTTCGAGAGCCGGTACGGCACGTTCAGCGGCTGTGAGCCGCCGAGGCGCTCGATGTCCTCAGTCGCCTCCGCCTGCAGCACGTCGGCGACGTCGTCCTCGGTGATGATGCCCAGCAGCCGGTCGTCATCGTCGACGACCGGGATCGCGAGCAGGTTGCGGTCGGTGAGCAGGCGCGCCGCCACTTCCTGGTCGGCGCTGGCCCTCACCCGCACCGTCGTCGGCGCCATCAGCTCCACGACCGGCGTCGCCGCCCGGCTGAGCAGGAGGCGATACAGCGACAGCACGCCAAGCAGGCGCCGCTCCACGTCGACGACGTAGACATAGTTCACCGTTTCGGCCGAGTCCACGAGGTTGCGGATCGCCGCGGTCGCCTCCTCGGCCGTGGCGTCCTGCGACACCGCCACATAGGCAGGGGTCATGATGCCGCCGGCCGAGTCGGGCGGATAGACGGACAGCTCGCGGATCTCGGCGGCCTCGCTCGGCCGCATGCGAATCAGGATCGCGTCCGCGGCATGGCTCGGCAGCTGCTCGACGACGTCGGCTGCGTCGTCCGGGTCCATCTCCTCGAGGAGCTGCGCCGCCTTGGGAGCCGCCAGGGTGCGCAGGATCCGGGCCGCCTCGGACGGCGCCAGCTCCTCCAGCAGGGCGGGGATCTCCTCGTCGGGCAGCCATTGCAGCAGCACGGCCACCTCGCTGGGCTCGAGCTGGGGGACGAGATCCGCCCACTCTGCCGCGTCGACACGCTCGGCGAGGCCGGCCACCCCTTCCCGCTCACGCTCGCGGATGAGGGCCTGCACCTCGGCGAGCAGCTCGGTCGTCTGGCTGCTGGTCATGACCACCTCGCGTTCGCTCAAGTCGCGTGTGAGGACGCGCCGGTGGTCGGGCTCGGGTCCGGCGCTAGGCCGTCACTCCGGGCCGTGGCCACGGGCGCGCGCGTCTATTGCTGGAGCCTGCGTCCACGTTGGGTCGCGTTCGCCTCGTTGCGGATTCAGCGGTCCGTCGCCGGTGCGTCGCCGGCGGGCCGCGGTGATTCTAGACCGCCCCGGAGGACGGGGAAACCCCCGCGGATTGCTCCCGAGCCCGTGCGCGGTGGCGTGCGACCTTGGCCTGGTTGCCGCAGGTCCGCATGTCGCACCACCGCCGCCTGCCGGTGGGGGAGTGATCGACGAACAGCCAGCGGCACCCATCGTTGGCGCAGACGCGCAGGCGGTCGGCCGCTCCATCGGCCAGGAAGTGGGCAAACGAGCTGGCGATGGCCGCCCGCGCCTGGTCGAGGCGATCGCCCACCTGGGTGATCTCGTAGCGCGTCCCGCCCGGTTCGCCCTTCAGCTGGTGGTAATGCAGGCCGTGGCGAAGGATGTGGTTGAGCTCGGTGACTCGCTCCGAACTGACCTGGCCGGCATCGGAGATGTCGTGGGCGGTGGCGTGCAGGACGTCCCGCAGGTGCCGGAACCGCTCCAGGCGCCATTCGGTCTCATCGGGATCGCGCCGCAAGCGTGCCGCCTCGGTCGCCCGGCCGCGTGCGCTGATCAGCCCGTGCTCACGTAGCCAGTCGAGCAGCGACTCGGCGTCGGGCACGACGTCCTCGACGCGGCCCCGCGTGTGTCGGGCCGTGTTGGCGAACGAGATGAACAGCTCGTCCTCCTCGGTCGGCTCCACCGTGTGCTCCTGCCGGATCCTTGTCATGTAACCACTATAACCGCCTTGACAAGTTACATGCCACTGGGTAAACTGCAGATGTAACCCATTAGAAGCGACACACAAGTTACGCCGTGAGCTCACGGCGCGACGACAGGAGGCACAGATGAGTCGAGGCGCAGGATACCTTGGCCTGCTAGCCGCGCTTCGGCAGGAGGAACTGCTGAGTGAGGCGACGCGCCGACAGCGAGCGACGGACGTGATCCGACGCCGCCGTGGGCAGACGCTGACCAGCCGCATCCGCCGCGCGCTGCGCGTCCCGAAGCGCTAACAGCAGCCGACAACAGACACGTGGCCCGATCCCGAAAGGGGTCGGGCCACTTTCGTGCCCCTAGAATTCATGGCCATGCCTCGACCGCGCGCCATCTCGCGCTCCGACGACGCCGTGATCTCGAACGCCGAACTGGCGCACGTGTTCCGCGAGATCGGCGACATGCTCGAGATCATGGGCGAGGTGGTCTACAAGTCGGTCGCCTACCGGCGCGTGGCCGACGCGATCGAGCGGTACCCGGAGGACGTCGCCTCGCTGTACCAGCGTGGAACGCCGCCCAAGCTCCCGGGCGCGGGGCCGGCGCTGTCAACGAAGCTCGCCGAGCTCGCAGAGACCGGTTCGCTCGAGTACCACCAGCGGCTTCGCGACCAGGTTCCGGACGGCCTGCTGGAGATGCTGCGTGTGCCGGGCGTCGGCCCGCGCACCGTCAAGCTCCTCCACGACGAGCGAGGCATCGATTCGCTGGAAGCGCTGCGAGTCGCCGCCACCGACGGACAGCTGCGGGGCGTGAAGGGCGTCTCCGAGCGGACCGAGCAGAACATCCTGGCCGGCATCGCTCGCCTGGACCGCAAGATCACGCGGGTCCTTCTGCATGAGGCCGATGAGATGATCGCCGACCTGCTGGCGCGCCTGCGCGAGGTCCCCGGCGTCGTCCGCATCGAGCCGGCGGGATCGCTGCGCCGGCGCCGCGCCACGATCGGCGACCTGGACCTGCTGGCCGCCACCGAGGAGCCGGCTGCGCTGATCGCCGTGCTCGACGGGCTGAAGGAGGTCGACCGGATCCTGTCGGCTGGCGTCGACAAGTCGAGCATCGTGCTCGCCGCCGGGCTGCAGGTCGACCTCATGGTCTGCCCGCCAGCGGCGTGGGGAACGCACCTTGTCCACTTCACCGGCAGCAAGGAGCACAACGTCAAGCTGCGCGGGATGGCCCTCGATCGCGGGCTGTCGCTTTCCGAGAAGGGCTTCAAGGTGGTCGAGACTGGTGAGCTACTGCTGGATGCGACAGAGGAGGAGGTCTACGCCCGCCTGGACCTGCCGCGGATCCCGCCGGAGCTGCGGGAGGACGAGGGCGAGATTCCAGCAGCGCAGAAGGGCGAGCTGCCGACGCTGGTGGACATCGGCGACATGAAGGGCGACACGCACGTGCACTCGGACTGGACCGATGGCGTGGACTCGATCGAGGTCATGGCGCGCGCCGCCCGCGCGCGCGGCTACGAGTGGATCGTGCTGACCGACCACTCCCCGTCGCTCGGTGTCGCGCGCGGCCTTGTCCCGGAGCGGATCGATGAGCAGCGGGTCGAGCTGGCGCGCCTGAACGCCGAGCTGGCGCCGTTCCGCATCCTGCACGGACCCGAGATGGAGGTACGCGCCGACGGCA
>DASSCW010000331.1:0-12528 GCA_035697465.1 Candidatus Limnocylindria bacterium
CCGTCTCCTATCGTAAGCGTCCGCGAATCGCGCGAGCGGCGTCCACCACGCGAGCCGGAAGCACCGTGGCGCCGTCGACGTGGAGCTCTTCCGCAGACGCGCCACCGGTGGCCAGCAGCAGGTCCGGCCGCGCGGCTCGCAGCGCCGTCGCGACCTTGGTCGCGGGTTCCACGTCGCCGCTGGTCACCACGCCGATGACCGCAGCCTGCGCGGCGCTCTCGGCGGCGGCGGCGACCCACGAGGCGACCGGCACGTCGGGTCCGACGTAAAGGACGTCCACCCCCATCCGCCGCAGCGCCACCGCGAACGCGAGCGCGCCGAGCTCATGCCTGCTCCCGGGCGGGAGGCCGACCAGCACGCCGTGCCCATTTCCCGCGACGCCCGCCATGTCGAAGAGCGCCGACAGCCGCCGCAGAACCGCGCTGCTGGCCAGGTGCTCGGCGGCCACGTCGATGACCCCGTCTTCCCACGCCTGCCCCAGCCTTGCCGCGGCGGGTAGCACGAGGTCGTCGATGACGGCCTCGAATGAGCCGCGGCCGAACAAGCCGTCCAGCGCATCCTCGACGGCGGCCAGGTCATACCGCGCAGCCGCAGCGACGAGGTCGGGTGGCGCAGGTGACGGGAGTGCGGATGCGACCTCCGCACCGGCGGACGGCTGCCCAGGAAGCGCTGTCGCGGCCTGCGCGGCCGACCACCCGCGCTCGATGAGCTCACGCATGGCGCGCAATCGCGCGATCTCCTGGTCGGTGTAGAGGCGATAGCCGCTGGCCGACCGCTCCGGGCTGACCACGCCATATCGACGCTCCCAAGCTCTGATGAGCGACGCGTCGACGCCGCTCCGAAGCGCGGCCTGCTTGATGGTGTACATGGTCCGTGCACCCTATCACAGGCTCGTAGCTTAGACAAAGCCTTGACATCCGGTCGGCGGCTGTTCTACACTCCGGACGAACCCTGTACAAACATGATACAGGCAGTACCGAAAGGAATTTCTGCACATGCAGTTTCTCAAGGCCATCGCCCTGCTTCTCGTGATCGTGGGTGGCATCAACTGGCTCCTGGTCGGCGTTCTCAAGTTCGACCTCGTCGCCGCGATCACCGGATCCCAGTTCGGCGAGGTGAACCCGTTCTCGGCCATCGTCTACGCCCTTGTCGGTGTCTCGGCGCTGGCGCTCATCCCGAGCCTTCTGTCATCGGCGACCGAACGCGCCGACTGAACCCAGTCCCTTTGAACATGAGGATCTTTCATATGAAGCGCACCATCACTCTTTCGCTCGCCGCGGCCATGCTGGCGGCGACCACCATCACCGGTTCCGTTGCGGCTGCCGCCAGCCGTCCTGATGTCGCCTGCATGCAGTCCGGCATCAAGACCCTGCAGGGCGCTGGTTTGCTGGACGACGTTGCGCGTGGTGGGATCGCCATCGACACCGCCGTCTCGCTGGGCGTGACCGTTCGCGCCGGGGCGGACATCTCGGGCGTCCCGAACCCGATCCCGTTCTCGTTGCTGCTGGCCGACCATCGGGCTGGCGACAGCAGCGCCTTCGTCTACCCCTGGTGCTAGGAGCAGACGCTCCGGGCCTGGTTGCCGCGGCGCGGCGACCAGGCCCGAACGACAGGAGTGCCTCATGACCATGCATCGCCTGCGCGCGGAGATGCTCGTCGACCGCCCGATCGACGAGGTCTTCGACTTCTTCTCACGGCCGGAGAACCTCGGCCGGATCACGCCGCCCGGCCTTGGCTTCGAGCTCCGGTCCTCGGATACGGCCATGCGCGACGGCCTGGAAATCGAATACCGCATCCGTCCGTTGTTGGGGATCCCCGTAGGATGGCGAAGCCGGGTCGCCGACTACGACCCTCCTCATGGCTTCCGCGATATCCAGGTCGAGGGACCGTATCGCAGCTGGGATCACCGCCACGCGTTCGTGGCAGAGGGGGATCGCACGCGCATCGTTGACGCCGTGGAGTATTCGCTGCCACTCGGCCCGCTCGGGGAGCTGGCGCACTCGGTCGTGCGCGGGCAGCTGGAAGAGATCTTCCGGCATCGAGCCCGCACCATTCAGTCCATCTTCGCGCGGCCAGGCTCATGCGAGAATCCGCTGACCGTGGCGGTGGCCGGAGGCAGCGGATTCGTCGGCGGCGGGATCGCCGCCGAGCTATTCGCGCGCGGCCACCGCGTGGTGGTTCTCTCTCGCCAGGGAGAGGCAGCTCGCGGCCCGTTGCCCGACAGCGTCGAGGTCCGACACGCCGATGCGACAGAAGCTGATGGCCTGGCGGACGCCCTTACGGGTGTCGACGCGCTGGTCATTGCGCTCGCCTTCAAGAACTCACCGATGGAGTCGCCGGCTCACGGGCAGACCTTCATGGAAGTCGATGCCGCGGGCACCGAGCGCCTCGTGGCTGCCGCCCAGCAGGCGGGCGTCGGCCATCTCGTCTACCTGTCCGGCGCCGGCGCAGCGCCCAATGCGCGCCGACTCTGGTTCCTCGCCAAATGGCGCGCGGAGGAGGCAGTGCGTGGGAGCGGCATCACCTGGACGATCCTGAGGCCGACGTGGATCTATGGCCCGCGGGACGTTTCGCTCAACCGGTTCATCGGCTTCGCCCGGCAGCTCCAGGTCGTCCCGATGACGAACTCGGGCGGGCAGCTCCTGGCCCCGCTCTTCATCGACGACGTGGCCCGCCTCGCTGCCGACTGCCTGACCGACCCAGCGGCCCGCGGACAGGTCTTCGAGGTCGGCGGCCCGCAGACGATGCGCCTGCGTGACATCATCACGCGCGCCCTCATCGTGGCGGGTATACGCCGCCCGATCGTCCCTGGCCCTTCGGCGCTGATTCGATTGGGGGCCATCCCGCTCACCCTGCTGCCCGTGCCGCCGCTCACGCCCGACGCGGTCGACTTCATCAACCAGCCGGCAACCGTGGACGTGTCTCCGCTGCTCGAGCGGATGCCACGACGGCTCACGCCATTGGACGAGGGCCTGGCTACGTACCTCGGTCGGACCGGTGACCAGGTGCTGGTGTCATGACCACCACCTCAGGCAAGCCAGCCCGCAGCTCCGCCGGGGTCATCTCCGCGGAGCGCAGCCGCTCGCTCTTTCGCTGGAACCTCGCGCTCGCGGCGCTGCATGGCGTCCAATTCGTGGTCATGCTGGTCCTGTCGCTGGCCCAGGAGCCGATGGCCAGCTGGCCGATCGTCTCCAGCTACCTCACCTTCGATACCGCGACGCGTGATCTGGTGCCAGCGACGCGCACGGTCGTGGAGCTGCCGATCGGTCCGGCGGTCGCGTCGTTCTTCGCGATGAGCGCCATCGCCCATCTCGTCGTGGCGGTCCCGGCCCGCGGCTGGTACGAGCGCCGTCTGGCGCGACATCAGAACCCGGCTCGCTGGATCGAGTACGCCTTCAGCTCGAGCGTGATGATCGTGGTGATCGCGATGCTGACCGGCATTCGCGAGGTCGGCACGCTCATCGCCATCGTCGGCGCGAACGCCGCGATGAACCTGTTCGGCTGGAGCATGGAGGCCGCGAACGAGGGGCGCGATCGGCCCCAGTGGTTGCACTACATCTTTGGCTGTGTCGCCGGAGCCGTGCCGTGGCTGGTCATCAGCGTGGCTCTGCTCACCGGCCTCACCGCGCCGGATGCGGCACCGATTCCGGGATTCGTGATCGCGATCTATGTGAGCCTGTTCGTCAGCTTCAACATCTTCGCGCTCAACATGGTCTTCCAGTTCACCCGGATCGGCCGATGGCGCGACTACCTGTACGGAGAGCGCGCCTACATGTTCCTGAGCCTGTTCGCGAAGACGTTGCTTGCCTGGCAGGTCTGGTCGGGAACGCTACGTCCGTGAGCCAGCCGACCACGCACCGGCGGTCCCGCTATGACTCCTCGGATTCCCCTTCGCCGGCTCCGCCCGACTCGCCGTCGCCCTCGCCCTCGGCGCCCGCCTCGCCTTCTGCGCCCTCCTCGCCCTCGAGCTCCTCGCCCTCGGCGACGACTGGCTCCGGCTCCTCCTCGACGCGCGGCGGCATGACGCGGGCCACCAGCTCATCAGGGTCGTTGAGGACCGTCACGTTGTCAGGGATCGGCAGGTCGCTGACGTGGATCGCGGCCTCGAGATCGACCAGCGGAGTGAGGTCGACGCTGATCTGTTGAGGCATGTCCGACGGCAGCGCCTTGATGCGCAGGTGATCCATGGAGGTCAGCAGGAAGCCACCGGTGGCCTCGACCCCCGGCGCCTCGCCATTGAAGGAGAGCGGGACGTCCACGGTCATCTCGTGGGTCAGGTCAAGGGCGAAGAAGTCGACGTGCAGGGCCCGGCCGGTCAGCGGGTGACGCTGCAGGCTCTTGATGACCGCGCTGGTCTGCGTTCCCCCGTCGCCGACCGCGATCTTCACGACGCTGGTGCGGCCCGCCTGGCGGTAGAGCTGGTCGAGCGCCTTCGCGTCGAGCTGGACAGGCACGGAGCCGGCGACCTTGCCGAACAGCACGCCCGGGACGATGCCGGACGCGCGCAGGCGCTTCGTCTGCTTGCCGGTCACCGTGCGCGCGTCGACGCGGATCTGGAGGTCCATGGGGGCGTGCTGCTTCCTCAACGAGCGCCCGGGCATGCCGGACGAGCTTGGCTGCTTCAGAGTGCGAGGCCGAATCCTAGCAGCGGACCGATGGAGGGGCAAGGCGGCCCGCCGGGCACGGCGGGCACATCGGGCTATGATCAGCGGCCGAATGGCCGGCACGATCATGATCGTCGAGGATGAGCCCGCGGTTGCGCGCGGGGTCCAGGTGGCGCTGGAGCGGGAGAGCTACGACGTCGCAGTCGTGCCGACAGGTGAAGAGGCGATCAAGCGCCTCGCCGATATCGCGCCCGACCTCGTCCTGCTGGACGTACGGCTGCCGGGAATGGATGGCTTTGAAACGTGCCGCCAGCTGCGGCGCGAGACCCGGGCGCCGATCCTGTTCCTCACCGCTCGCGCCGACGAGGTCGACAAGGTGGTGGGCCTGGAGCTCGGCGCTGACGACTACCTGGTCAAGCCCTTCAGCGTGCGCGAGCTCGTGAGCCGGGTGAAGGCCCTGCTGCGCCGCGCCTACGGCGAGCTGGCGGACACGCAGGCCGGCCGCACCCTGCGTCGCGGCGACCTGGTGATCGACCTTGAGCGGCGCCGGGTCACGCGCGACGGTCAGCGCATCGCGCTCACGACTACGGAGTTCGACCTGCTGCGCCACCTCGCCAACCGCCCGGGACGCGTGTACACCCGGACCCAGCTGCTGGAGCTGGTCCGCGACTACGAGGCGCTGGAGGCCGACGAGCGAACGATCAACGTGCACATCAGCCACATTCGCGACAAGATCGAGCCCGATCCCGCCCAGCCGCGCTACATCAGGACGGTCAGGGGCGTGGGATATGCATTCAGCGAGGATTGACCCGCGGGGGCTGCTGCAGCGTCTGAACGTCCGGCTGGTGCTGGTGCTCGCCAGCATCACGCTCGTAGCCCTCCTGGTATCGGGCATCGCCCTCTCCCAGATCCTGCCCGGATACTTCCTTGATCAGGCTCGAAGGCGCGCCGAGACGGCGGCGATCTCGACCGCAATCCTGGTTCAAAGCCGCGCCCAGTTCTTTGCGGAGACCCGGCCCGCCGTCCTGCTGACTCGCGAGCTGCGCGATACCCAACTGCTCCAGGTCGAGGCCGAACGAGCGGCCCGCGCCCTCGCGCAGGGCACCGTGGAGATCAGGTACGCGCAGGACGGATCCGTGGCGGCCATGGCTGTGCCGGACTCCGAGACCGACGCGGACCTGCGGGCGGAGGGTCTCGCCCCGGATCCCCAGGTAGACGCGCAATCGTTTTCAGATCGACTGGTTCTCGCGCCAGGCTTCTCGGTCGAGCTGATCTATACAGTACGCAACCCCTACACCAACCGAGCCGAAACGGTGAGGCGCGTTGGTGAGGCGCTCATCCTCACGGGGCTGGCCGCCCTTGCGGTTTCGCTGGTGATCGGCATTCTCGCGGCGCGGCGCCTCACCGGTCCGCTCGCACGGCTGCGACGTGCGTCCGGCCGCTTCGCCCAGGGCGACCTGGAGGAGCGATCGCCGCGCTTCGGGATCGTGGAGGTGGACGACGTCGCACAGGCCTTCAACGTGATGGCGGATCGGCTGAGCGAGTCGGTGCGCATGCTGCAGGCGGATCGCGACCGCCTGCGTGAGTTCGTGGCCGACGTCAGCCATGAGCTGCGCACGCCGATCGCCGCCCTCCGCACGTTCACAGAGCTGCAGCGCGACGGAGCCGTGGACGACGAGGAGCGGGCCGAGTTCCTGGACCGCTCGACCGAGCAGATCAGCCGGCTGGAGTGGATGAGCACGAACCTGCTCGACCTGTCGCGCATCGATTCCGGCATCTTCCCGCTGGACATGCGCTGGGGCGACCTACGCGACCCGGTGCGCTCGGTGGTCGAGGCGCAGGCCGAGATGGCGGAGCAGCGCGGTGTCTCGCTGGTCAGCGAGGTCCCGACCAACCCGGTGATGCTGCGCTTCGACCGCGAACGCGTGGTGCAGCTGCTGACGAACCTGGTCGGCAACGCCCTGAAGTTCACGCAGCGCGGCGGCGAGGTGGTGGCGTCCCTCGCCGAGGCACCGGATGGCGCTGTCCTGGAGGTGCGGGACTCGGGGCCGGGCATTCCGCCGGCCGAGCAGCCGCTCGTCTTCGACCGCTTCTTCCGTGGCACGAATGTGGGCGAGGCGCGGGCGTCGGGGAGCGGACTTGGACTGGCGATCGTCCGCTCGATCGTCGAGATGCATGGCGGGACCATCACCGTCTCCAGCGCGCCCGGCGAGGGCTCCACCTTCACCGTGCGGCTTCCGCGGGCCGACGGGGAAGGTTCATGAAACTTCACGTCACCGCACCTTTGGGCGCAACCGAGCGAGCGCAGCATGACGAGCCTCCCGCCCGCGTACGGAACGAGCGAAGCGAGTCATGAGCGACCAGACCGAACCAGAAGGCCAGACCGAGCCCATCCGCGATCCCGACCCGACCGAGCCGGTCGAGGTCCGGCGTTTCGGGCCACCACCCTCGCAGCCGGCCAGGGCGCCGGAACGCCAGCAGATGCCGGCCTGGTCGACGCGACCTCCGATGGCCTCGGTGGCGCCGGCGTCCGGCGAGCGACGCGGCATGGGTTCCGGCGCCATCGTGGCCGTGGCGGTCGTCGCCGGCATCGTCTCCGGCTCGCTGTCCGCGGCGGCGGTCTCCAACCTGATGCGCGACGACACGGCCACCGCCCAGGGCTCGCAGGCGCCGCTCGGCGCGAACGTGTCGCAGGTGCACATCGACGAGTCGTCGGCGGTCATCAATGCCGTCGCCAAGACGATGCCGGCCGTCGTCAAGATCCAGTCGCAGTCCTCCACCGGATCCGGCATCGGCACCGGCTTCATCTATGACTCGGACGGATGGATCCTGACCAACAAGCACGTGGTCGATGGCGCCACCCAGCTCACCATCATCCTGGCCGACAGCCGCGAGCTGCAGGGCACGGTCTACGGCATCGACACGCTGACCGACCTGGCCATCGTCAGGGTCAACGAGAGCGGTCTGCCGACGGTCACCATCGGCTCAAGCGCGAACCTCGAGCAGGGCCAGCTGGCGATCGCGATCGGCAATCCGCTCGGCGACTTCGAGAACACGGTCACCACCGGTGTCATCTCTGGCCTTGGCCGGCAGATCGTCGCCGGCAACGCGACGCAGACGAGCTCCGAGCAGCTGAACAACCTGATCCAGACCGACGCCGCCATCAACCCGGGCAACTCCGGGGGCCCGCTGCTCGATAGTGCCGGGCAGGTGATTGGCGTGAACACCGCCGTCAGCCAGGAGGCCCAGGGCATCGGCTTCGCCATCCCGATCGACGTGGCCCGCCCGATCATGGAGCAGGCCGTGCGGGGACAGGAGCTCGCGCGGCCGTGGATCGGCGTCTTCTACCAGCCGGTCACCAAGCAGCTGGCCGAGGAGCGCGACCTGCCGGTCGATGCGGGCGTGCTGATCAACTCGAGCAATAACCGACCGGCGGTCTTCCCGGATAGCCCTGCCGCGGCCGCGGGGCTGCAGGCCGGCGACGTGATCGTGGCGATCGATGGGGCGGCGGTCGACGGCGATCGCGACCTCGCCGAGCACATCCTGCCGCACCAGCCAGGAGACACCATCACCGTGCGCCTGCTGCGCGGCGACGACACGATGGAGCTCAGCGTGACGCTGGGGACGCTGCCGGACCAGCCCTAATCGCTGCGCTGGCGGCGCAACCTCGCCTCGACCGTTTCGAAGGCCCCGGGCAACGGGGCCTTCGGCTTGCGCACGCGGACCTCGATGTCGTCGACCGGGTGCGCGGCGAGCAGCGCCTCCGCGATGGCCCCGGCCAGCGCCTCGATCAGTCGGTACGAGCGTCCTTCGACGATCTCGCCCACCTGCGTGAAGACAGCCGAGTAGTCGATCGTGTCGGCCAGCTCGTCGCTCGCCGCAGCGGCGCTCAGGTCGAAGTGGAGGATCACGTCCACCTCGAACGGCTGCGGCTCCATCCGCTCCTCCAGCTCCACCCCGTGCCGGCCGAGGAACTGCATGCCACGCAACGTGATGCGGTCACTCACCGCCGCCACCGCACGATGCCATCGGCCACCCTCACGGTCCGCAGCATGGGCTCCACGTCGTGTACCCGCACGATGTCGGCACCCTGTCCGATCGCCAGCGCCACGCTCGCGGCCGTGCCCTCCAGGCGGTCCTGAGGCGGCGCGCCACCGAGCAGCTCACCGATGAACCGCTTCCGACTGGTGCCGACCAGCATCGGCAGGCCGCCAAGGGCCGCCTTCAGCTCACTGAGCCGATGGAGCAGCTCGATGGAGTGCCCTGGCGTCTTGCCGAATCCCATGCCGGGGTCGACGATCAGCCGCTCGCGCGCCACGCCCGCCGCCAGCGCGTCGTCGATGGCTGCCTGGAGCCACTCGACGACCTCGTCGAAGACGCCGCGGGGGTACTCGGCCACCTCACGGTTATGCATGAGCACCAGGTAGCAGCCGGTCTCCGCCGCCGCCGCCACCGTATCGGGGTCGCGCCGGCCGGCCCACACGTCGTTCACCATGCCCGCCCCCGCGGCGAGCGCCGCCCGCGCCACGTCGCCCTTCACCGTGTCGATGCTGATCACCGCATCGCCGCCCGTCGCGGCAAGCGCCGCGATGACCGGCACCACCAGGCTCGCTTCGTCCGCGGCCGTGATCGACGGATGCTCGCCGTAGAACTGGGCAGGCCTGGAGGACTCGGCGCCGATATCCACCATGTCGGCACCCGCGGTGACGAAGGCCGTGGCCTGCTCCACCGCCGCGGCCGTCACCTCTGCCGGATCGCGATCCGGCGTCCTCAGCCCGTCGCCGCTGAACGAATCGGGCGTCAGGTTGACGATCCCCATCACGTACGTCCGCTCGCCCCAGCGCAGGTCCTTCACGCCTCGGCCTCCTCACCGAGCAGCATCCCACGCACCGCGCCCACCAGGTAGAGCGAGCCGGCGACCACGATCGGCTGGTCTCCACGCGTGAGAGCGGTGGCCATCTCGAGGGCGCGTGCGGGGTCGGGCGCCGCGCGGCCGGGGTCGGGGGCTGCGGCCACGCGCCGCCAGACGGCCAGCAGCGAATTCGGCGTGCGTGCCCCGTGGTCGTCGACGGCCGTGAAGATCGGCCTCGGCTCCAGCGGCGCCAGGGCGCGCAGCACCGCGCTGACCCGCTTGCCACGCATTGCGCCGAACACGAGCGCGAAGCGTCGCATGCCAAGCTCCGCCAGCCCGGCGGCCAGCGCCCGCGCTCCGGCCGGGTTGTGCGCCCCGTCCAGCAGCACCCGCCCGTGCCGCGTCGACGGCAGGAGCTCCAGGCGGCCGGGCCAGCGAGCCTCCGCCAGGCCGCGCCGCACGTGCGCTTCGTCAAGGTCGCGGAGTCCCCGTTTCTGTCGCAGCGCGTCGAGCAGCGCGATCGCGACCGCGGCGTTCTGCGCCTGATGGCCGCCCAGCAGCCCGACCCGCAGCCCGTCCAGCGCACCATGGGGAGTGGCGACGTCGATCACGATCCCGTCCCAGCCGGCGTGGCGCAGCGTCGCGCGATAGGGTCTCCCCGCGCCCACCAGCCTGAGCGGCACGCCCAGGTCTGTGGCGCGGCGGAGGATCGGATCCAGGCCGCGACCGATCGCCGCGCTTACGGCCAGGTTGCCTGGCTTGATGATGGCCGCCTTCTCGCCGCCGATCGCCGCCAGCGTCCGCCCCAGGTAGCGCTCATGGTCGTGCTGGACGTTGGTGATCACGGCCACGCCAGGATCGAGCACGTTTGTGGCGTCCAACCGGCCACCCATGCCAACTTCGACCAGCACCAGGTCGACGGACGCTGATGCCAGCTCGGCGAAGGCGGCCGCGGTCAGCGTCTCGAACTCGGTCGGTTCCCCGAGCCGGGCGGCCACCAGGTCCACGGCGGGAAGGACGCGCGTGACCGCGGCCGCGAAGCGCGCCTCGGACAGCGGAATGCCGTCGATCGCGATGCGTTCCCGGTAGCTGACCAGGTGCGGCTTCGGCATCGTGCCCACTCGCAGGCCGGCAGCGCCCAGGACGGATCGAGCCATCGCCACCACGCTGCCCTTGCCGTTGGTGCCGCCAGCCAGGGCGCCGTGCAACGTCCGCTCGGGATGGCCCAGCTCGTCGAGGATCGCGTCGACCCGCTGCAGGCCCAGGCTCACCCCGAAGCGGCCGCGCGCGGTGAGCTCTCGCACCACCGCCGCGTACGACTCAGCCCTGCTCGTCCTCGTAGAAGACGCAGTCATGGAACTGCCCGGTCAGGCACAGGTCGGTGACGTAGCCCGTGTCGAGGTGGACGCCCGCGCGCAGCTCGCAGCGGGAGACGACGCCCTCCTGCTTCATGAGGGTGCGCAGCAGCTGCGGCGCCTCGATCGGGACGCGGCCCTTGGCACCCTGGGTGAGGAAGAAGTGCGGGCAGGAGTGTCGCCGCGGCCGAGCGTAGCCGAGCGGCATCCCGCGCCTCCCGACGTGGACGGTCAGCGGCTCGGGGGCTGCCGCGAAGCGCTTCTCGGCGATCACGCAGCGGCCGGGCTCGCAGTCGATCTCGTTGTGGCAGCAGGCCCGCTGCGGACCGACGCCCTCCACGGCCCACAGCTCCCAGCAGGGGCGTCGCAGGATGAAGGCGGGGCAGCGGTAGCGGATCGTGAGCGAGCAGTTCTCGACCTCCCAGCACATCGTGCGCCGGTCGTTCTGCCGCCGCTCGGGGGCGAAGGGGTCGCCCGGCTGGCGGCGCTCCGCGCCGGTTCGCCGCTCGGTCTTGATGATCACGCCTGGGCAGCCTCCCTCGTGGCGACCGAGTGTAGCGGCTGCATTCTCGGCGGAGGGACCATCGCGCCGTGGCCGATGGTCCTGTCTGCCGGACTAGGCGATGTAGTCGCGGAGCCGCTCCTCCATCGCCTCCTGGGGCATGAAACCGACCAGGCGCGCGGCCTCGCGGCCGTCTTTGAATACGATCAGGGTGGGAATGCTGAAGATGCTGTAGCGCATCGCCAGCTGCTGGTTCTCATCGGTGTTGACCTTGGCGACGGCGATCTTGTCGCTGTGGGCCTCGCCGAGCGACTCGACCACCGGGGAGACGAGCCGGCACGGCCCGCACCACGGAGCCCAGAAGTCGACGAGCACTGGCTTGTCCGAGCTGAGCACCTGCGCCTCGAAGGTCGAGTCGTCGACCGTCATCGGGGCAACCATGGGCGAATGTGACCTCCTGGGGTCGGATCCGTTTCGGGGCCGATCCTAGCACCAAGGCCTCAGGGCGTCGGCTCGGCCGTGGGCGTCGCGGTCGGCACGGGCGTCGGGACCGGAGTCGGCACCGCAGTCGGTGACGGTGTGGGCGACGGCGTCGGCCCGAGCGAGAGCACGAGGTTGACCTGGGAGCTCCGCTCGACGTCCGTCCCGGCCGGTGGATCGCTGCGGATGACGGTCCCGGCTTCCTGGGACGACGGCTCACTGGTCACCGCGCCCAGGTTCAGGCCCGCGGCGGTCAGGGTGGCCGTGGCCTCTGCCCGTGTCTGGCCGATCAGGTTTGGCACCGGCACGGTGTCCGCGCCGCTGCTGACGACCACGATGATGTCGTCGCCTTCGCTGACCAGCGTTCCCGCCGGTGGGATGGTCCTGATCACCGTGTTGCGCTCGAACTCGTCCGATGCCTCACGCTGCTCCGGCGCGCGATCGAGACCGCGACCCTCGAGGTCCTGCCGGACGGCCGCGATCGGCTCCCCCTCGTAGTTCGGCAGCTGGAACTGCGCCACTGAAGGCGTTGGGCTCCCGCCCGGCCCAAGGCTGCCGATGACCTGCATGCCCAGGTAGCCGATGAGCCCCAGCAACAGGACGGCCAGCAGCACGACCAGCCAGACCCACCACGGCTGGCCCTCGCGCTCAACGGGGCGGCTGGGCGGCGGACGGCGTCCTCCCGGTGGGCCGACGGCCGCGGGCGCCCGATCCGACGGCATGGTCACGCGCGGC
>DASSCW010000332.1:0-7723 GCA_035697465.1 Candidatus Limnocylindria bacterium
TGGCTGGTCGCGCTGCCGCGTGTCGCTGTGCTGGCTGGACCCAGGCCGAGGCGTTCGCCGGCGCCGATGCCGTGTTCGTTGGGGTCGTGGTCGGTCCACCCGAGGCCGGTGATCCGAATCAGCCATTCGCGCCCGACCCCGCGACGTACGTATTCGCTGTCGAGGACATGCTCAAAGGGCCCCGTCTTGATGAGCGCGTCGAAGTGACCTCGTCGTGGCAGAGCTCCGCCTGCGGAGCCGAGTTCGTGCTCGGTCAACGATGGCGCGTCTACGCCGGCAGCGACGCCGGTGTGTTGTCGAGCTCGTCATGCTCAGGCAACGAGCTCCTCGCCGAGCACGCTCAGTCGGCCGTTCCACCTTCAGGCGAAGGGGGCATGCCCACGGGAGTCCTTTTCGCGGCGGCCGGCCTGCTGGCCATCGGCGCCATCTCAGTCTGGGCGTTCACCTTGAGAGGCCCGCGCGCTACGTAAAGACGCCGAACGCGAACAGGAAGAACAGCGTCAGCGCCACCGCCGGCAGGAACGCGGCGATGCGGAGAAAGGTTGGCCAGCCGGCTCCACCGCGGAAGGCGTAGAGCGGGATCGTCAGCGGGAACAGGAAGGTGCCCGCCGACCAGGCAATGCGACGGCGCAGGCTGAGGTCGGGTCGATCCTGGATGTCCAGCCAGTAGGCCGCCACCATCAGGAAGCCGCCGACCGTGCAGAGCGCGAAGACGGTCCAGATCAGCGGAAGCATCTGTCGGCCGATGCTAGCCGCTCACCGGCCTAAGCGCCGAGCTCCTCCCGGCGCCGTGCCACGTCCTCGCTGCCCGTCAGCAGGTCGCCGAGGAAGGCCAGCGGACGCCTCCGTGGCAGCGCGGGCTCGTCACGCGGCAGCAGCTCTACGATGGCCTGCCTGAGGCGTTCCTCGACCTCCTGACGGCCCTCGCGGCTGCGAGCCCCCTCGGTCGGGATCGGGTCGCCGAACCGGACGTCCACCCGGCGGCGGAACCACAGGACGGTGCTGCCGACGATCGCGGCGGGCACGACCGGCACGCCGGCGGATGCCGCGAACGCGACCGCACCCTCCTCGAACGGCAGCAGCTCGGTCTCGCGAAATCCGACCCGACCCTCGGCGAAGATGCCAAGCACCCCGTTGGCGGCGAAGACGCGCCGCACGGCCCGCACGGCGGACGTGAGGGTGGTTTTGTCCGGGTCGTACGGGATGACGCCGCCGAAGAAGGCCATCACCCTGTTCTTGAAGCCACGCGAGAAATCGGCCTCCTTCGGACCGAACCAGGTGACCCGCGGCCGCAACGGTGAGGCCGCCATGGCCAGCATCGGATCCCAGCCGTTGTGATGGTTCAACACCAGGCAGAACGGCGCCTCCGGCCACCTGTCCACGCCGCCGGCTCGCACGTCGAAGAGCATCCGCACCAGCAATCGATTGGAGACCCAGAGGAGCCGATAGCGGCCGTCCACCGCCACGCTGATGTCGCGCGGCCCGGTCCGACGTCGCCGCTCCTGGGCAGCGTCCATCAGGCGGGGCTCGGCTCCTGCTCGGGCGCCGGGCCGGCGTTGCGGGCAGGCTCGGTGACGCGCCGCAGAGCCCACGCGCCGATCAGCAGCTCGATGGCCATGAGCACAAAGATGGACCGATAGGCCAGCTCCGGTCCGAAGGCCGCGGCGCTGGCAATGAACACGAGCACGCCACCGACCGTACTGGCGATCGGTCCGGCGCCGGCCACCGCGATGTTGCTGATGCCCATGTACCTGCCCGATTCCGCCTTCGGAATGATGTCGGTCATCAGCGCCCAGTCCACGCCAAGGAAGACACCGCTGCAGATCCCGATCGGCACCGCCGCTGCCACCACCATCCAGTACTCAGGCGCGATGGCGAGGATCACGGCGCCGGCGACGCCGAGCCCGATTGCGACGTACAGGACCGGCTTGCGCCCGATGCGCGACGAGATCCAGCCGCCCGGCACCGCGCTGAGGAGAGCCGCCACGGCGACGGTGACGATGAGCGGGAACTGCGCGGTCTGTGCCTCGTCGGGCGCCATGCCGTGGGCGTTCTCCAGGAAGAAGACGGCGAATGCCTGGAGCGAGACGAGCGCGGTCAGCACGAAGAGACGGCTGACGAGCAGCCAGACGTAGTCGCGCTGGGCCAGCAGGTCCGTCCCCCACGCACCCAGGGCGCGCTGTCGCAGCGTCTTGGTCGTCTCCGGCGCGGGCCGATCAGGGACGAAGAAGACGGTGATCAGCATCGTGATCAGCTCGATGAGCCCGATGGCCACGAACAGGCCAAGCGTGATCTCGGGGAATCCGAGCGCACCGGGCAAGACCGCCACGAAGATGATCGCCAGGCCGGGCCCGAGCAGGTTGCCTGCGATGTTGGCGGCGCCGAGGAGGCCGGACGCGACGCCCACCTGGCGGCCCGGGACGAGGTCGGGGATGTAGCCCTGGTACGGGCCCTGGGCGAAGTTGCTGCTGAACTGGAGCAGCGCCACGGCCGCCACGAAGGCCCAGTAGTTCTCGTTCCAGAACGCCCAGGCGGCGAAAACGAGGAACACCAGGTCAAGGAACGTCCCGATCAGGATGTACGGCTTGCGGCGACCCAGCCGCGAGCGAGTGTGGTCGCTGATCGAGCCCATCGTCGGCTGGACCACGATCGCAATGAGCACGCCGGCGGTGGTAATGACACCGATCGCCAGTCCTGCGAGTGGGTGCGTGGAGCTGCCGAGCACGCCAGGCGACTCGACCAGGCGCGGAATGACACTGAAGGTGAAGGCGCCCCACAGCACGGTGATCGCAAGCCAGTAGGCGGTCACCGCCAGCAGCTGTCCGGCGGCCAGCGCCGTCTTCGGCCGTCCGAACTGGTCACGGTCGTCGGCCGCGGTCGGGGCCGGAGCCACCTCGTGCATCGGGTCCTCGTACGGTGCGATCTGAGCTGCGGGGCAGTCTGCCAGCCGGTGACTGCGGCCGCACTACGGAAATCGGCGGACTATCCTGCGGCGACCCGTGTTCGAACGCTTCCCGTCGCTCGCCCATGCGGACGTGCGCCGCTACCTGGCCGCGCGCCTGCTCGTCTCGGTCGCCGTTCAGATGCAGACCGTGGCGGTTGGCTGGCAGGTCTACCAGACCACGCGCAACCCGCTGGACCTGGGCTTCATCGGTCTCTCGCAGTTCCTGCCGTTCGTGGTACTGGTGCTGCCTGCCGGCCACGTCGCGGATCACTTCGACCGGCGACGAGTGATCTTCGCGTGCTACCTGCTGGCGGCAGTCGCTTCATCGGCGCTGCTCGTCTTCAGCCTGGCCGGGATGACCTCCGTCCTGCCGATCTTCGGGGTGATGGCCATATTCGGGATCGTGCGGGCCTTCAACATGCCGACCAGCCAGGCCCTGCTGCCGAACCTCGTGCCGCGTGCCGCCTTCGGCAACGCGGTGGCGTTGAACACCTCGACCCTGCAGCTCGCCACCATCGGCGGCCCTGCTATCGCCGGCCTCCTCATCCTGGTCGGCACGCCGATCGTCTACGCAGTCGTCACCGTCCTGATCGTGCTCTCCGCCTTCCTGATCCTCGGCCTGCAGGGCGGCCGGGGGAGCGGCGGCGGCGAGCCGATGAGCGTTGGCACGCTGCTCTCCGGCGTGCGCTTCGTGCGCGACCACCGCCCGATCCTGGGCTGCATGTCGCTCGACCTGTTCGCGGTCCTGTTCGGGGGCGCGACCGCCCTGCTGCCGGCCATCGCCAGCGACGTGCTGCACGTGGGGCCTACCGGCCTGGGGCTGCTGCGTGCCGCCCCGGCGATCGGGGCTGCCCTGGCAGGCGCGGCTCTTGCCTGGCAGCCGCCGGTCGGGAACGTGGGCCGCTGGCTGTTCGGTGGCGTGATCGTCTTTGGGCTGTCGATCTTCGTGTTCGGGCTGTCGCGCTCGTTCGTTGTCTCGATGGTCGCGCTCGCCATCCTCGGCGGATCGGACATGGTCAGCATGTACATCCGGCACCTCCTGGTGCAGCTCCAGACCCCGGACGCCATCCGCGGGCGGGTGAGCGCGGTCAACGCGGTATTCATCGGCGCATCGAACGAGCTCGGCGAGTTCGAGTCGGGCGTCACCGCGGCCTGGTGGGGCGTCGTACCGGCGGTGCTGGTCGGCGGGGCGGCCACCCTGCTGGTGGCGCTGGCCTGGACCCGCCTCTTCCCGATGCTCTGGCAGCTGGACCGATTCCCCGAAACACCGACGACCGTCGAACGAACCTCCTCAGCCCAGGAGGCGCTGCGCGGCACAACCGGCGAGCCGGGTTAGAATCGCGGCCGTGATCGATCCCATCGCTTTCCGCATCGGCGACTTCACGGTGCACTGGTACGGGATCATCATCGCCGCGGCCGTGCTCGCCGCCGGATGGGTCGGCGGCAACGAGGCCCGACGCCGGGGAGAGGATCCGGACGTTGGCTGGGGGATGCTGCTGCCGGTCCTGATCCTGGCGGTCATCGGCGCCCGGCTGTACCACGTCATTCACCAGTGGGGCTTCTACTCGCAGCACCTCGACCTGATCCCGCAGATCTGGACGGGCGGGCTCGGCATCCCGGGAGCGGTCGCCGGCGGCGTGCTCGCCATCTGGCTCTACACGCGCTGGTCGAAGCTCAACACCCTGCGCTGGCTGGACATCTTCGCCTCGGCCATGCTGCTGGGACAGGCGATCGGCAGGCTCGGCAACTTCGTGAACCAGGAGCTGTATGGGCCGCCCACGACGCTGCCTTGGGGGATTCCGATCGACGCGGAACACCGCATCGGCGAGTGGGTGAACCTTGTTCAGTTCCCGGATACCACCCGCTTCCACCCGCTGTTCGCCTACGAGGCGCTCCTCAACCTGGTCGGCTTCTTCTTCATCCTGTGGCTCGGCCGCCGGATGGCGCATCGGCTCTACGACGGTGACATCCTGCTGATCTATCTGATGTGGTACTCGGCGGTGCGGATCTGGCTCGAGACCTTCCGCGTCCAGAACTGGGTGGTGTACGGGGTGCCGATGGCGATCCTGCTCGGCGTGATCACCTTCGTCGCGGCCGGCGGTTTCCTCTGGCTGCGCCACCGCAACGGCTGGGGCGTGCCGGGAGCCTGGATTGCCGAGAAGCAGGCTCGCGAGACATCGCCGGAGTCGCCGGCGGCGACGACGGAGCCAAGCTCTGGCTGAGCGCGGCATCCTGCCCGATGTCACGGCGGCGATCGGCGGCACGCCGCTCGTGGCGCTCGACCGGCTCGGGAGTGGCCTGGCGCCGCGGATGGTGGCCAAGCTCGAGCACCTGAATCCGGGCGGATCGGTCAAGGATCGGATTGCCCTTCCGATGATCGAGGCGGCGGAGCGGGAGGGAAAGCTGCGTCCCGGCGGGGTGATCATCGAGCCGACCAGTGGCAACACCGGCGTCGGCCTGGCGATGGCGGCGGCGATCAAGGGCTACCGGTGCATCTTCGTGATGGCCGATAAGCAGTCGGAGGAGAAGCGCGCCCTGTTGCGCGCCTACGGCGCGGAGGTTGTGATCTGCCCCACCGACGTCGCACCCGATGACGAGCGCTCCTACTACCGCGTCTCGGACCGGTTGGCACGGGAGACTCCCGGCGGCTGGAAGCCCGACCAGTATTCGAACACGGCAAACCCGCTGGCCCACTACCTGACCACCGGCCCGGAGATCTGGGATGCGACCGACGGGCGCGTGACGCACGTGGTGATGAGCCTCGGAACGGGAGGCACGGTCACCGGCGTTACACGCTACCTGAGGGAGAAGAGCTCGACCATCCAGATCGTCGGGGCGGATCCGGACGGGAGCGTCTACTCCGGTGCCGCACCGCATCCGTACCTGACGGAGGGCATCGGCGAAGACTTCTGGCCGGGCACCTACGACACCGAGGCCTGCGACCTCATCCTCCGCGTGACGGACCGAGACTCGATGCTCACCGCGCGGCAGGCCACCGCCGCGGAAGGGATCCTGATGGGCGAGTCATCCGGCACCGCACTGTGGGCCGCGCTGCAGCTGGCGCGCGACCTGGACGATCCTGACGCGCTGTTCGTGGTGCTGCTTCCGGACAGCGGCCGGAATTACGTGGGCAAGCTCTTCAACGATGCCTGGCTCCGCGATAACGACCTGCTCGGAGCAGAAGAGAAGGTCGCCGACTACGACTGGCGATCGACCCGCGCCGAGGTCATCGTCCGACGCGGCGAGGTGCGGCCACCGGGCGGCTGACGCGAGAAGGCGGAGCCGCCCCGGAGGGCGACCCCGCTCGGACGCGTTTGGAGGTTGGTCAGCAGGAGACAGCTGGGTTGAACGGGGCGAACGTGCCCGAGGGGTTCCCTTCCCAGATCCAGGCATGCAGTGCCCAGAAGGCGGGGATCTCGTAGCGGTTCGGAGCGGCCGTGAACATGAACGTCTGGCCGAACAGGCTGGGCGGCGTTGCACTCGTCCACGCGTCGGCGAAGACGACGTACTCCAGCGCGACAAGCTTCAGCTTGCCGTCGTCGTCCGGCGCATAGACCAGCGCCTCGGGCGCAGCCGCGTCAATTGCGCCATCCAGCAGGCTGCCATTGATCATGTGGAAGCCCATCGCGCCGGTGCCGTCGAACGAGGCGATGCACTCGTGCAGCGGACCTCCGGGTGGGAGGCCATAACCTCCCCGCTCCGCCTGGGTCGTGGAGTTAAAACGGGCCGATGCCGCCCTGGCGGCGCTGAGGTCGTCGACCGGTGCCGCGAGGGTGGTGCTCGCGAGTGTCACCCCGAGCAGGGCAGCCGCGATCACGGTGGCCGCCAGCAGGCGGCCGGTGAACGTTCGAGGCATCGTCACGTTCCCTCCACGACCGGATAGATCGAGTTGGCGACCAGGCCGTGCGCCTCGCGGTGGACGCGGGCAGCCGCGTCGGCATCCGGTGAGTCGACGAGGCAGAACACCTTGCCCTCGCCCTCGTTGACCCAGTAGCGCAGGTAGCGGACGCCGTAGGTGTTCTGGGTCTGCAGGTCGGCCAGGTGGGCCTGCTCCACGTCCTTGACGGCGACCCCGCCGTCGATGTTGTGCATGTCCATGAAGAGCGGCATGCGGGACCTCCTTTCGCGAAGGAGGATCGAGGCCGCGGCCGGGATGGGGCATCGGGCGAACGCCCCAAGTTGGGTGGGCGGCCTCCCTATCTTGGCGAGGAGATCGCTGCGTCCAGGCGAGCAGACACTTCGGCGCGACGACGCACGCCGAGCTTCCCAAGGATGGCCGAGACATGGTGCCCGACCGTCTTGTCGGACAGCACCAGCCGCTCCGCGATCTCGCGGTTGGAAAGGCCCATCGCGACGAGCGCCCCGATCTCCGCCTCGCGCTCGGTCAGGCCCGCCGCATTCGCCGCCGTTGTCCGGCGCGGGCCGCGGGGGACTGGAGCGCGCAGCTCACGCAGGCGCTGCGCCGCCTTCGGCAACACGCCGTGAGCGCCCAGCGAGACCAGGATCGCGTGCGCCTCGCGAACAGCGGCGGCGTCGTCGCTGTCGAGCAGAGCGAGCGCGGCCTCGTACGGGCTGTCTCGCTTGTGCCACTCCGCCGCCGCCGCGTGCCATTCGCCGGACAGGGCGAGCGCATTCGGTCCCGCGAGGCTGGGAAGGTCTGGCAGGTCGGCGCCCGACCGCTTCAGCCAGCGGGCAATCTCGGCGCCGATCCAGGGGTCCTGCTGCTTGACGGCATGGTCCAGCAGCGTGCGTATTGCCCCGCTAAGAGGTGCGAGGTCA
>DASSCW010000333.1:0-3494 GCA_035697465.1 Candidatus Limnocylindria bacterium
GGTCGAGAAGAACCGCGGCGGGCAGGACAACGTCGACCTGGAGTACGAGAAGCTCTTCGAGTACAGCTGCTTCGATCCGACCGGCCGCCAGACGGCCGAGAAGCTGATCGAAGAGCGCCTCTACAACGACTGACCGTCACATGGCCGTCGCCGATCCCTATCGGGTCCTGCAGGTGCTGTCCACTGCCGACCAGGAGGTGCTGAACGCCGCATTCCGGGCGCTGGCGCACAAGTACCACCCCGATAAGGACAGCAGCGACCTCGCGGCGCGACGCATGTCCGAGCTGAACGCGGCATGGGCCATGGTCCGCGACCCAGAGCTGCGGGCGAACTGGGATCGCGGCCAGCGCCGAGCGGCCTACGGCTTCGAATCGACGATGGACCGCCGCGGCAGCGACTCCGTGCCTCCGCCGCCGCGCGGGAAAGCCGCCGGCACGAAGCTCGAATTCGGCCGCTATACCGGCTGGGCGCTCCGTGACCTGGCGCGCCAGGATCCGGACTACCTCCGCTGGCTCTCGCGCCATGCGTCCGGACTTCGCTACCGCACGGAGATCTACCAGATCCTCGGTCGGATGGGCACCTCGGCCGCCTGATCCTCGGCCTGGGGCGGAACCAGCCCTCGGGCGCTACGCTTGGACCGATGACCCCGTTGCGTGCCGTCTTCCTGGACATCGGTGACACCGTGCTGCGCGCCAACCCTTCGTGGGAGGGCGTCTATACCCTGGCGCTGGACGAGTTCGGCGTCTCGATCGAACCTGGCGCTCTGCGCGATGCGCTGCGGAACACCTATCACCACGGTGGATACGGTTTCGAGCAGGGCTTTGAGGCGACGCCGGAGACGAGCTTCCGGCGGACGGTGGAGATGGATCAGCGTGCGCTGAGCGCGCTGGGCATCGGGCAGATGCCGGACGAGTTCTTCCGCCGCCTGTCCGAGCTGTTCATGCTGGTCAGCAGCTGGCACGTCTTTCCGGATGCCATGCCGGCGCTGCACGGGCTGCACGAGCGCGGGCTGGTGGTCGGCGCTGTGAGCAATTGGATCTGGCAGCTGCCCGAGCTGCTGCACAGCCTGGAGCTCGTTTCGCAGTTCGACTTCGTCGCCGCCAGCGCGCGAGTTGGCTACGAGAAGCCGCATCCGGAGATCTTCCGCCACGCGCTGCGCGAGGCCGGCGTTGCGTCCGAGGAGGCGATCCATGTAGGCGACCACCTTGACGCGGACGTGCTGGGGGCGCGGTCCGCAGGCATTTCGCCGGTGCTGATCGACCGCCGCGAGAGATTCACCGAAGCCGATGTGCCAGCGGGCGTGCCGCTTATCCGCTCGCTGTCCGAGCTGCTGCCGATCGTCGACGCGCGCGGGCAGCGTGCCACCGCATGATCGATCGGCCGTGGCGGTGTTTCTGGGCCGTGCCGCTGCCCGACAACCTGCGCGCGTCGCTGGCCGTGGCGGTCGCCGAGATGCGAGCCGACCCGTTGGTTGATGCCGGCTGGCGCTGGGCCGATCCCGATGGCTGGCACGTGACGCTGGCATTCCTCGGCGCGGTGGCGCCCAATTCCGTCCCAGCGCTGCTTGCGTCGGTAAGTGCCGAGGTTCGCGACGAGCCCGCCTTCACCGTGGACGGTGGTGGCCTGGGCGGGTTTCCTTCAGGTCGACGCGCCAGGGTGCTGTGGTACGGAATCAGTGACGAGGACGGGCTGCTGCGCGGGCTCGCGGCGCGGGTGGCGCGAGCCTCCGGCCTGCCCGACGGGGGACCGTTCCGCGGCCACGTGTCGCTGGCCCGCTCGCGGGATCGCAACGGCGCGCACGCTCCCGCTCCGCCGCCCGGCGGCTTGCCGATAGCATCCATGGACGTGCGCGACATCACCCTCTATCGCAGCCACCTCGGCCAAGGACCCGCCCGTTATGAGGCCCTTGGGACCGCGCTTCTTGCGGCCCCTGCGCCGGTGCCCGCCCGATGAGCGACCCGGTGGTCTTCTCGCGACCCCCCCACGTTGCGGTGATCGGTGAAGGGGATCCGCGCGGACCGGACGCCCATCGGATCCTGGAGTGGGCCGAGGAGGTCGGCCAGATCTTGGCGCGCTCCGGCGTGACGGTCATCACCGGCGGCCTCGGTGGCGTGATGCGCGCGGCCTCTCACGGCGCCGCGGCTGCCGGCGGTATGACGATCGGCATCCTGCCCGGCTCCGATGCGAGCGAGGCAAACGACTTCGTCCGCCAGGCAATACCCACCGGGCTCGGCGTGGCTCGCAACCTGGTGGTGGTGACAGCGGCCGACGCCGTGCTGGCCATCGGCGGTCGGCACGGGACACTCTCCGAGATCGGGCTGGCGCTGCGCATGGGCCGGCACGTCGTCACGCTGGCGTCGTGGCGACTCGAGTCGGAGCACCGGCTCGGCGGACCGCGTGTCCACCGTGCCCGCGACCCTCGAGAGGCCGCCGCGATGGCGCTGCGCCTCGCCCAGGCCGGCCCGGAACAGGTGAACTGACCTAACGCGGCGGGATCACGCGCGGCTCAGTGCACCAGCCCTCGGTTCGCAACCTGGAACAGCTCGGACGGATCGTATGGCATATCGACAATCGCTCCGCCGTCGATCTGCCAGCGGTAGCTGATGATCTGGATGCTCAGGCACGATGCCGTCGATGTTCCACTGCACCCTGTCGTGCTGGTCCCACCGTTGATATCGACTTCGGCCAGTGGCGCGTAGATGGTTCCCGCCATGATCGTGCTCGCCTGGCCGCCGAGCTTGATGACGGCCGTTGGATTGCTGGCGGTTCCGTCCTGCCAGACCAGGATTCCGCGCCACGGGCAGGTGTTCGGACCTCCCGCCGCCAGAATGGCCTGACAGGAAACTGTATTCGTCGCCTTCGCCTTGAACGCCTGGTTGGCGGTGAAGGTGATGCCCGACTGACACTGGCTGGGGATCGCGGGACACCCAGGCCCGTCGGTTGAGAAGATGGTGATCCGCGCCTCGATCGACCCGGTCGCATCCGTCACCGCCTCGATCGATGAGGCTCCGGAGAGCTTGATGCCTCCACCGGCGAGGATGTACATCCCCGGATCGAGCTGGACCTTGACGTTCGATTTCACGTCCCAGCCGCCGTAATACACGCCTGGAGTCAGGTGGCACACGCCGATCCCCGTGCCCGGGTCAGGGCAGACGGTCGGATTCTTCTTGAGCTCGCAGCCGTTGGTGGAGGCGGGCGTCGATTGCGTCCCATCGGGGCAGATGCCGTCGGGGAAATTGTCCAACTGAGGCTCCGGCATTCCGGCCAGCGGATCGCCGAGCGGCAATGCTCCCTCGTCGAGACACGGACTGACAGATGTCGAGCACTGAAGGCCACTGGGACCGCTGCCGTTATAGGTGCAGGCGCCGCTGATGTACGCGTAAGGCGTCCTCAGCGTGCCGCTGATAGATAGCGCACTCGAGCCGGCGCCGTTCGCGCAGACGTCATCCAGCCCTGATGTCTGGCAGTCGGAGTTCACATGCACATAGCCGCCG
>DASSCW010000334.1:0-10697 GCA_035697465.1 Candidatus Limnocylindria bacterium
TGGTGCCGTGCTCTGCCGCGATCTGGCTCAGCGTCTGACCGGGTTGCACCACGACCACGCTGTCGTTGGCGCTGGCGGCGGGGACGCTCAGCGAGCCCGCGATGATCGTCATCGCAAGCGCGCCCGCCAAGGCGAGCGGCTGAGGTCGAGTGGACATCGGTCCTCCGGTCGTGGTGTGCGCTGTTCGCGCGCCGAAGGCGAGCCATCCGCCCACGACGGCAGGCCGATGCTAGGAGCAGAGCCTGATCGGTCAAGGTACCTGAGGGTGGCGAAGGGGTACTTCGGTACCGTTGAGGCAGGCCCGGCGCAGAGAGGTTCGGAGCTCGCCGTGCTATGATTTCAGGCGGTCCAAAGCCGGCAGCGATGCCGCGGAATGGACCAGGCCATCCCATCACACACGTTCGCGGATCTCGCGATCCACGGTGCTCGACGCCTCGCGCGTCGGGTCGATCGGCGGGAGTCGAAGCGAGCGGAGGAACGAACCGGAGGTATCTCTTGGCTGCCACGTCCATGAAGCAGCTGCTCGAGGCAGGTGTCCACTTCGGACACCAGACCCGGCGCTGGAACCCAAAGATGCGCCCGTACATCTTCGCGGAGCGCAACGGGATCCACATCATCGATCTCGCCCAGACCGTTTCCCGGCTTGAAGCTGCCCTGGCGTTCGTGTCCGACACGGTCCGCCGCGGCGACAGCGTCCTCTTCGTAGGCACGAAGAAGCAGGCCCAGGAGTCCGTCGCCGCGGAAGCGGAGCGGAGCGGCCAGCACCACGTGAACAACCGGTGGCTTGGCGGGATGCTCACCAACTTCACGACCATCAAACGCCGCATCCAGCGCCTGGAGGCACTGGAGGCACGCCGCGAGGCCGGTGAGTTCGAGCGCCTGACGAAGAAGGAAGCCAGCAAGCTGGTCGAGGAGATCGAGAAGCTCAACCATGCGCTGGGCGGCATTCGCCGCATGCGCCGTCTGCCGGGTGCCCTCTTCATCGTCGATCCCCACCGCGAGTCAATCGCGGTGGCCGAGGCGCGCCGTCTCGAGATCCCAATCGTGGCCATGACCGACACCAACTGCGACCCGGACCTGATCGACTGGGTCATCCCCGCCAACGACGACGCCATTCGCTCGGTGCGCCTGATCTGCGCGCAGATCGCCGATGCGGTGCTGGAAGCCCAGCAGGAGCGGCAGGCAAGGCTCGACGAGGAGTTCGAGCAGGCGGAGGCGCTGCCTCCGGTCGACGAGGCGGCTCTGGCCGGCGATGCGGACTACTCCGCCGCGCTGGCCGCCGGCGAGGCGCTCATCTTCGAGCCCGAACCGGAGGAGGACGAGGAGGAGGAGCGACGGGCACGTGCCCGGCGAGCCGCCGAATCGCCCGATGAAGACAGTGAGATCGAGGTCGACGCCGCCAGCTAGGGCGGCAGTCGATCCAGGAAGCCAAGGAAGGACATGACCCAGACCACGATGATCAAGCCCGAGGACGTCAAGCAGCTGCGCGAGCAGACCGGCGCCGGGATCATGGATTGCAAGCGCGCGCTCGAGGAGAGCGGTGGCGACGTCGAGAAGGCGGTTGCCTGGCTGCGCGCGAAGGGACTGTCGACGGCGGCGAAGAAGGCCGGCCGTGCTGCTCGCGAGGGCATCATCGCCAGCTACATCCACCACGGCGACCGTCTCGGTGTGCTGCTCGAGCTGAACTGCGAGACCGACTTCGTCGCGCGCACGCCGGACTTCCAGCAGCTCGCCCGCGAGTTGGCCATCCAGGTCGCCGGCCACGAGCCGCTCTTCGTGAGCCGCGAGGACGTGCCTGCCGAGGTGCTCGACGAGAAGCGCCGTGCCTTCGAGGCCGAGGCCGAGGCGGAGGGACGCCCGGCCGATCGGATCGGGGAGATCGCTGAGGGCAAGCTCGGCAAGTGGCTCGAGACCGTCACCCTCCTCGAGCAGGTCTACAAGGACACCGACAAGAAGGTCGGCGACCTGATCACCGAGAAGATCGCCCTGCTGGGCGAGAACATCCGGGTTGCCCGCTTCGCGCGCATGGCGGTCGGCGAAACGGCCGACGACCAGGGCGGCGAGGAGGCCGCCTAGGTGACGGAGCCCGCCGGCCCCGCGACAACGCGCTACCGGCGGGTCCTGCTCAAGCTGTCCGGCGAGTCCCTCATGGGACCGCGCCAGTACGGGATCGACCCCGAGGTTGCGCGCGACATCGCCGGCCAGGTGGCCGAGGCGAAGTCCGGTGACGTGGAGATCGCTATCGTCGTCGGCGGCGGCAATATCTTCCGCGGCCTCTCGGCGGCCGCGACGGGCATGGACCGCTCGACGGCCGACTACATGGGGATGCTGGCCACCGTGATGAACGGGCTGGCCATCCAGGACGCGCTCGAGCAGGCCGGCTGTCCGACGCGCGTGCTGTCCGCCATCGCGATGCCGGAGATCTGCGAGCCGTACATCCGACGGCGTGCGGTGCGGCACCTGGAGAAGGGCCGCGCCGTGGTGCTGGTGGCTGGCACCGGCAATCCGTACTTCACGACCGATACCGCCGCCACGCTGCGGGCGGTCGAGATCGGCGCTGAAGTCATCCTCAAGGCCACCCGCGTGGACGGGGTGTACGATGCCGATCCGGAGAAGGAGCCCAGCGCGACCCGGTACAGCCGGATCAGCTACACGGACCTGCTCTCGAACCGGCTGGAGGCGCTGGACGCCACTGCGGTCAGCCTGGCCATGGACAACGAGATGCCGATCGTCGTGTTCGACATGACGCAGCCGGGGAACATCGTCCGCGCGGTGCGCGGGGAGCAAATCGGAACGCTCATCGCCGGGGAGGTGTGATGGCGCACGAAGCATTGGCGGCTGCCGAGCCGAAGATGGTGCGCGCCCTGGAGGCCATGGAGCGCGACTTCGCCGCGATCCGCACCGGCCGCGCCTCGACGGCGCTCGTCGAACGGATCCAGGTCGATTACTACGGCACCGCAACTCCGCTGAACCAGATTGCCGGCATCAGCACGCCCGATGCGCATCTCATCGTGATCCAGCCATGGGACAGATCGGTCCTGTCGGCCATCGAGAAGGCGATCACGCGCAGTGACATCGGCCTCATGCCGAACGTCGATGGCACCGTGGTCCGGCTGAACGTGCCGCCCCTCACCGAGGAGCGCCGCAAGGAGATGGTGAAGCAGGTGCGACGCCGCGCCGAGGAGGCGCGCGTCGAGATCCGCAACCACCGCCGCGAGGCGGCCGACCAGCTGAAGCGCGCCATGCGTGACGGTGACCTGTCTGAGGACGAGGAGCACCGCGAGCTGGACCTGCTGCAGCGGCTGACCGACCGCCACGTGGAGGGCGTGGACGCCCGGGCGGAGCGCAAAGAAGCGGAAGTGATGGAAGTCTGAGGACGCCGTCCTTGCGCGAGCGCCCGAGACACGTCGCGATCATCATGGACGGCAACCGCCGCTGGGCTTCTGGCCGCGGGCTGCCGAGCATTGCCGGCCACGTCCAGGGCGTCGAGGCCATCGTCCCGATCGTCAGGATCGCGCCGGACCACGGCATCGAGGTGCTGTCGTTGTACGTCTTCAGCCAGGAGAATTGGCGGCGCTCCGATGAGGAGGTGGCTGGTCTCTTCGGCCTGATCGACGGTGCGGTACGGCAGTACACGGACGAGCTCGTGGAGCAGGGCGTGCGAGTGAGGGTCATCGGGCGCCTGCACGAGGCGCCGGTCGACGTCCAGCGCTCGATCCGAGCCGCCGAAGAGAAGACGAGTGGTGGCACGCGGATGGCCCTGAACATCGCCTTCAACTACTCGGGACGCACCGAGATCGTGGACGCCGTGCGGGCCTTGATTGCCGCGGGCGTGCCGGCGCAGGAGATCGACGAGACGAGGCTCAGCGAGCACCTCTACACCGCCGGACAACCGGATCCGGACCTCATCATCCGCACCGGCGCGGAGCAGCGCACCAGCAACTTCCTGCTGTGGCAGGGTGCCTATGCCGAGCTCATCTTCTGCTCAACCCTGTGGCCGGACTTCAAGGAGGCCGATCTCGAAGCGGCGCTCGCCGAGTTCACTCTTCGTCAGCGTCGTTACGGAGCCTGAGGGCATGCTCGCCACCCGCATCCTGACCGCAGCCGTGCTCGCCCCACTGGTGGTCGTCGTCGCGCTCCTGGGCGAGCCGTGGCTCTCGCTGCTGATCGGGCTGATTGTCTTCCTGGCCCTGGTCGAGGTCATCGGACTGCTCGACGCCGCCGGCTTCGCGCCGCCGCAGGTGCTGATGCTGGGACTGGGGCTGATTGTCGCCGGCGCCACGCTGATCGCGGCCAACCAGACTCTGGTGGGTGCGCTGCTCGCCTCACTGCTGGCGGCGACCGCCATTCCGGGCCTTCCAATCGTCGCCTTCGTTGCCGCCATGCTGGTGCTGGCCGTCGCCAGCTTCACGCGCAACGATCCGCGCGAGGGATTCCTGACCTGGGCGACCGCCTCCTTCGGGCTTGCCTACGTCGCGCTGCTGGCGCCGTTCGTGGTCGTGGTCGCCCACCTGGGCCCTGCCGACGGAAGTGCCGCCACCGCCGTCGGTGGGCTGGGCCTGCGCGCCGGGTCGGCCTGGATGATCCTCATGCTGCTGGTGGTGTGGGGTTACGACAGCGGCGCCTACCTGACCGGCCGCTGGCTCGGACGCCGCCGGCTCATCGACCACGTCAGCCCGTCGAAGACTCTCGAAGGGTTGGCCGGCGGCCTGGTGACGGCAACCCTCGCCGCGGGCATCGGTGCCTGGCTGGTGGGGCTGGCGCCATGGCATCCCCTGGTGATCGGTCCGTTCATCGGCCTTGCCGCACAGGCCGGCGATCTCGCGGAGTCACTCCTGAAGCGGGCCGCGGGCCGAAAGGAGTCAGGCTTCCTGATCCCGGGCCACGGCGGGATGCTGGATCGCATCGACTCCTTCCTGTTCGCGGCGCCGGCACTGGCCGGTTATGCGCTGCTGGTCGTCGGCGCCGGCACGTGATCGGCGTCGCCATCCTGGGCTCGACCGGGTCGATCGGACGGCAGGCACTTGAAGTCGTGGCGGCCCATCCGGAGCGCTTCGACGTGGTGGGCCTGGCATCCGCCAGCCATCCGGTGGATCTCCTTCGGCAGGCCGCGGCCTGGCCTCGGGCGCGAGCGTGGCTGGCAGAGGGACGGCCCGGTGATCTGCCCGACGACCGCTGGGCGGCAGGCGGCCTCGAGGAGCTGGCCACGATGGAAGCGGCGGACATCGTGCTGGTCGCCACGACCGGGATGGCGGCGCTGCCAGCCGTCCTGGCCGCGTTGGCATCGGGCCGCCGCGTGGCCCTCGCCAACAAGGAAACGCTCGTCACCGGTGGCCACCTCGTCGCAGCTGCGCTGGACGCCGCGGGCGGCGACCCGCTCGATCGCCTGCGTCCGGTCGACAGCGAGCACTCGGCCATCTGGCAATGCCTGCTTGGGGAACGCATGGAAGACGTTCGGCGTCTGGTGCTCACAGCGTCCGGCGGGCCGTTCCGTGACCTGCTGCCGGCCGACCTCGAGCGTGTGACGCCGGATGAGGCACTGGCCCACCCGACCTGGCGGATGGGACCGAAGATCACGGTCGATTCCGCGACGCTCGTGAACAAGGCATTCGAGGCGATCGAGGCCCATTGGCTGTACCTGTTTCCGTACAGTAGGATTGATGCAGTGATCCACCCCCGGAGCGTCGTGCACTCGCTCGTCGAGTTCACCGATGGCTCGTTCAAGGCCCAGCTCGGGGTCCCCGACATGCGCCTGCCGATCCAGTACGCCCTCAGCCACCCTGAGCGCCTGCCATCGCCGGCGCGGCACGCGCCGCCCGAGGAATGGGGCGCGCTGGAGTTCATCGCGCTGGATCCGGCCCGATACCCGGCATACGCCGTCGTCCGGGCCGCCGCCGAGGCCGGCGGCAACCGCGGCACCATCCTGAACGCCGCTGACGAGGTGGCGGTGGCCGCCTTCCTGGCCGGCAGCCTGCCGTTCAACGGCATCGCCGACACCATCGGGCAGGCGGTTGACCGATGGGGGACCGATGAGGAGCCCTCGCTGGAAGGCATCCAGGCTGTTGACGCCGAGGTTCGCGCCGAGCTCTCTGCGCGACTCGGCATGGCGGTCGCCTGATGGAAGTGATCGGCACCGTCGCCGCCTTCCTGGCCGTGCTGGTGGTGCTGGTGCTGGTGCATGAGCTGGGGCACTTCGTCGCCGCCAAGCGGGCGGGCATCACGGTCCAGGAGTTCGGCATCGGCTTCCCGCCGCGCATCACATCGGTCGTCTGGCGGGGAACGCGCTATTCGTTGAACTGGATCCCGCTGGGCGGCTTCGTGAAGATGCTCGGCGAGGACGGCGACGCCGAGGCGCAGAAGATGCGCGACCGCGGCCTGTCCGAGGCATCGGTCGACATCGCCATGGCCGGCGCGTTCAACCGCAAGCCGATCTGGGTGCGCGTCATCGTGCTGCTGGCCGGCGTCGCGATGAACTTCGTGCTCGCGGCGATTCTCTTCTCAGTCGCCCTCTCGATGCCCATCCCGCAGGGACGCGGCCCGCTGACCGTGACCGAGATCCAGGCGGGCAGTCCCGCCCACGTCGCCTTGGAGATCGGCGACGTGATCGTGAGCGCGGATGGCCGGACGTTCGAGGCTTCTGCCGAATTGACCGAGTACGTCCGATCGCGTGCGGGCAACGAGGTGGTTCTCGGTATCCAGCGGGACGGCGAGCTGATGGACATCGCTGTCGTGCCGCGAAAGCTGACGGACGCGCAGCGCGCGCAGGGAATGGGCGCCATCGGCTTCAGTTATGAGCCGGCCCGATTCGTGGAAGTCGCCTCGAGCGTGACCGGGCCCCTGGATGCCACGGCCCAGGGCTTCTCGCGGGCGGGCGAGCTCGCGCTGCGCATCCCCGGTGGCCTTGTCGAGGCGGTGGGGGGCCTGCTGGGCTTCAATGACAGCGCCGGATCGGCCGTTGGGCCGATCGGCATCGCCGAGGAGACCGGCCGCCAGCTGCAGGCACCGCTTGTCAGCCAGCTCATCTTCATGGGCATCCTCTCGATCAACCTGGCTGTTTTGAACGTGCTGCCCTTCCCGCCCCTCGATGGCGGCCGCATTGCGGTCGTGCTCATTGAAGCCCTGCGCCGTCGCAGGCTCCCCGCCGAGCGCGAGGCGCTCATCTACCTGACCGGCTTCATGGTGCTGATCGCACTCGTCATTCTTATTTCGATCCAGGACGTGCAGCGCCTGATCGAGGCATAGTCCGAGCACGAAACGAGGCCTCCGGCAGCGGCTGGGGCCTCTGTACGCCTCGCTGTACCCCTTGCCGCCGAGCACCACAGGCTGACGTCGGGGCGGCGCTGCGTGGCTCCCTCGCAGCGTGGCCATCTGACGATAGCGAGCAGCAGGCGTCGCCGGCCCCCATTGTCAACCTCGTCGGTCAGAACGGCTTCAGGACCATGTCCAAGATGAGCGCCGCGAAGATTGCCGCATTGATCGGAAAGAAAAGGAACAGCGCCCGAGTGGCCGCCATATCACCTACAACCTCGTCGACCGGCACCCTTCCTGCCTCCGCCTCAACTGCCTTTCGCCCGAGCTCGACCACCGGCCGCCCGATCAGGATGGAGTTGACGAAGAACGCCGCGACCAGCACGTAGGCGGCGATCAGCCAGCCGTCGAGGATGTTGAATCCGCCGGTCAAAGCGGTCAGCACTCCGAACACGATCCCGGCGAGGAGAAGGCCAAGGCCGAAGAGTGGCAGCCGGGTGCGCAGCGCGAGGTTGTGGAGCCATGCCAGCCCGCGGACATCGCGTCGCCAGATCGCGAAGGTGTAATAGAACTCGCCACCACTGAACACAGTGATCATGGCGACCATGGAGATGATGTGCAGCGCCTTGAAGATGAGCATGGTCGCGGTGTCCCTCCCTGCATATGGGCGCACCGCTGCGCTCGCGAGCGCCGCCGATAGCCAACAGGCTACTGCTGGCGCTTGGATCCGCATAGCCTCAGCCCACCTGCCTACACTTCGGGCGGTGGACTGGCGCGACATCGCGATCCTTGCCCACGTGTTAGCGGCGTTCTGGTTCATGGCTGGTTACGTCGGAACCAACGTGCTCACCGAGGTCGCCCGACGCGCAAAGACGCACGAAGCTCGGGTGGCAGCACTCGCCATGTCTGACCAATTCGACCGATGGATGTATCAACGTGGTGGCACTGCCGTTCTCCTGACCGGCCTGCTGTCCTGGTGGGTCTTCGGTTACGGATTGTTCACTCCGTGGATCCTGGCCTCCATCGCGCTGATCGTCGGGATCGCGCTGCTAACCGGCTTCTACTGGCGGGCACATGGACAACGTGTCAATGCCGCGATCGCGGCAGGTGATGCCATGCGCACGGGAGCGATCCTGACCGATCCTCGGGCAGTGTTCTTCAGCCGGCTGGAAAATCTCCTCGTTCTGGCGATCATCGGGCTCATGGTGCTGCGGCCGGGTTAGCGTTGCGCACCGCACGTTGCGCTTGTGATTCCATCCCGGGAGTCGCGTCTCAATCGATCTTCGCATTCGGAAACTGACGCTCCGCCCGCCCGGCCTCGGACTGGCGGGGGATAGGGCGGACTGGTATACTTCGCGTCGGTTTCGCGAGCGTATGCGAGCCGAATCGATACTGACTGTATGCAACGTGGGTCGGTTCGCCATCCCACGTTTTTGTTTCTGCCCGGACGGGCGCGCGAGGTGCGGGACGTGAATCGAGACTTCATCGGAGCACTGCTCCAGTTGAACGCCGAGAAGGGCGTACCGCAGGAGATCCTCATCCAGACGCTGGAGCAGGCGATCGAGTCTGCGTATCGGCGCAACGCGGACGCACCCGAGAACGTGGTCGTCCACGTGGATCCTGAGACGGGCCAGATCAGCGTCTTTCGCGAGTACGAGGTCGTCGCCGGCGAGGCCGAAATCGAGGATCCCGAACTGCAGATGGTGGTCGCGGAAGCCCAGAAGATCGACTCGGCCACCGGGGTCGGCAGCAAGGTCCGCGTGCCTGAGAACGTGACCCAGGCGCAGCTCGGACGCATCGCCGCCCAGACCGCGGGCCAGGTCTACCGCCAGCGCCTGCGCGAGGCGGAGCGCGACGTCGTCTACAGCCAATACGCCAGCCGCGAGGGCGAGATCATGACCGGCGTGGTGCATCGCACCACCGACCAGGCCGTGGTCCTCGACATGGGCAAGGGCGTCGAGGCGGTCCTCGCCGTGACCGAGCAGCTGCCCGGCGAGCACTACCGCATCGGCCAGCACCTGAAGGTCTACGTCCTGGAAGTGCGCCGCACGACACGCGGGCCGGTCCTCGTCGTCAGCCGGACCCACCGCGGCTTCCTGCGACGCCTGATGGAGATGGAGATCCCCGAGATCTACAACGGCACGGTGGTCATCCGCGGCATCGCCCGCGAGGCTGGCAGCCGGTCAAAGGTCTCCGTCGAGAGCCGCCAGGCGGGCGTGGACGCCAAGGGCGCCGCCGTGGGGCAGCGCGGCGCGCGTATCCAGGCCATCGTGGCCGAGCTCAACGGCGAGAAGGTCGACATCGTGCTTTGGCACGAGGACCCCGGCCAGTACGTGGCCGAGGCGCTCTCGCCGGCCGAGGTGCTGAGCGTGCGCATCGATGAGGAGCACAAGATTGCCAACGTGGTCGTCCCCGAACGCCAGCTCTCGCTGGCGATCGGCAAGGAAGGACAGAACGCCAGGCTGGCCGCGAAGCTGACCGGCTGGCGCATCGACATCCGCTCGGATGCGGGCGTGGCCACCGCGGCCGCTTCCCACGACGATCCGGACAGCGCGCACACCGCCGACCACGAATCCGTCGAGGAGGCGTCGGTCGATGCCGAAGCGACGACCTGACCATGTCCCGATGCGAACCTGCGCGGCCTGCCGCCAGGTTCACCCCAAGCGATCGATGACCCGCGTCGTGCGTAACGGTGACGGCTCGATCGCCCTCGACCTCAGCGGCAAGGCCGCCGGTCGAGGCACCTACGTATGTGAAGACCCTGCCTGCCGGGAGCCGCGACGCCTGGCCGAGGCAGTCCAGCGAGCGCTCGGCGCGGCCGTGGAGCCGGGAATGCTCTCGCTCGAGGTGAAAGATGCCGCCACGTAGATATCAGCCGCGTCGCGGGCCACGCCCGCAAAGACGTCGCGGCGCGCCAGGTGGAGCCGCGGTCGCCGAGCCAGTCGCGCCGGTCCGCCCGTCCGGACCGTTCGAGCTGCCCTCCTCGATCGCGGTCAAGGATCTCGCCGAGGCGCTCGGCATCAGCACGGGCGAGATCATCAGCGAGCTGATCCGCAATGGCATCTTCGCAACGATCAACCAGTCGATCGACTTCGATACCGCCTCGCTGGTGGCCGGTGAGCTCGGATTCGAGACCGTCGAGCGCGGCGCGGCCGAGCGTGCCGCAGCCGAGGCTGCTGGGCCAACCGAGATCGTAGCTCCCGGCTCCGAGGAGGAGGGCGCCGGCAAGCCGGTGCTGTTTACCGAAGAGGATCCTGGTGAGCTGATCACGCGGGCCCCGATCGTGACGATCATGGGCCACGTCGACCACGGCAAGACGAGCCTGCTGGACGCGGTGCGCTCCACGACGGTGGCGGCGGGTGAGCGGGGTGGGATCACCCAGCACATCGGCGCCAGCGAGATCGTGCACAACGGCAAGCGCATCGTCTTCCTGGATACGCCCGGCCACG
>DASSCW010000335.1:0-2348 GCA_035697465.1 Candidatus Limnocylindria bacterium
CCCTCGCCGAGCTGCCGAGACGGCCAGAGCTCCAGCGGGGATGGTGGAAGGAGGCCAGCAGGCAGTCGGATGGGTGCGCGGCGAGGTCCTCCCGCAGCCACTCCACCTGCGGAGAGCCGGTCCCGCAGGCGACCTCGTTGCAGTTCGAGTTCAGCGCCACGACATGCCAGGCGCCCAGGTCGTAGGAGTACCAGCCGCGTGGCGGCTCCCCCACCGACGGGCCGAAGTAGTCGAAGTAGCCTGCGGCGCCGTCGGTCAGGTACTCGTGGTTGCCGGGAACCGGGCGGAGGCGCTCACGCATCGGGCCCCAGGAAGGATCGAAGCACTGGTCGAACTGCTCCGGCGTCCCGCGCTCGTACGCGATGTCGCCCATCAGTGCGATCAGCCCCGGCAGCCGGGAGGCCAGCTGCGCGACGGCGTCATCGGCCCGGTCATCGCAGGAGCCGACGTCGCCCACCGCCAGCAGCACCTCCGTGGCCGGCAGCGGCGTGCCCGATGCAGTGGGCGCGCCCGACGGAGGCTGCGTCCGGACCGGGATACTTGGCAGCCGGCTTGGCAGTTCCACCCCGGGCGACACTGCCTCACCCCGTCCGAATGCGAGGTAGGCTAGGAGCCCGGCGAGCAGCGCGACCATCGAAGCCAGGGCCAGCGTCCGGGAGCGCGGGGATCGCATGAGCATCCGGCCCAGTATGCCGAGAGCGAGGACGATTTGAGGCAGCTGCCGTGGTGGGCCGTCGCGGGGGGCCTCATCCTGGTGGCGGGAATCGTTGCCGTCTCCGTGGCGCTGGTGGCAGGGCTGGGCCAACGCGGTAAAACGGGCAGCGAGCGCCCGAACATCATCCTGGTGGTCGCCGACGACCTCGACCTGGCGCTGTACGAGCGGTTGGATGGACTGACGGACCTGGCGGCCGACGGCATCGATTATCCGAACGCTTACGTCACCACCCCGCTGTGCTGTCCGTCGCGGGTCTCGATCCTGACCGGCCAGTACGCGCACACCCATGGCGTCCGGAGCAATAACTCACCAGGCGGGGGCTACTCGGTGGCGCGCGACCTGGGCGTCGAGTCGCAGACGGTGGCGGTCTGGCTCCAGCAGGCGGGCTACCGCACGGCGTTCATCGGCAAGTACATGAATGGCTACAACCTGCTGGAGGACCAGCGCACACCACCGGGCTGGGACGTCTGGAATGCCCGCATCAAGGGCGGTTCATACCAGGACGTCGTCATCATGTCGGGCGGGAAAGGCCAGAAGCGGACGCTCAGAGGCTACGAGACGGACCGCTATGCCGATGTCGCCGAGCGCTTCATCAGGCAGACGCAGGATCAGCCGTACTTCCTGTATATCGCGCCATACGCGCCGCACGACCCATGGATTCCACCGGAGCGATACGCGGACGAGCCCGATCCGCGCTACGGGTCGATGCTGGCGGTCGTTGACATGATCAATCGGCTGCGCGCCACGGATCCCGACGCCGTCCTGATCTTCACCTCGGACAACGGCTTCCATTTCGTGCCGGAGCCACCCGGCAAGGGGCTGCCCATCGAGGAGGACCTGCACGTGCCGCTGTTCATGCTCGGCCTGGGCCGGGACGTGGACCAGCGCTACGCGCTGAACATCGATCTGGCGCCGACGCTGGCGGATATCGCCGGCATCACGCCGCCGTCCCCGGTCGATGGCCTCTCGTTAGTGGACCGATCCTGGGAGCGCGACAGCTTTGACGTGGAGATGGCCAATCCGGCCGGAGAGTGGGTGTGGCGAGGGACCTGGGGGGCGTCCCCCTCGATCGAGTGGTTCATGAGCCCGCCCGCCCTGCCAGACGATCCGGACTAGCCCTTGGTCCAGACCATTCTGCTTGCCTGCGGGGCTTACCCTATGGCCCGATGCGGTTCGTGATCTTCTTCCTGGTCGTGCTGCTGCTGATCGGCGGCGGCATGAAGCTGGCCGGAGCCCAGATCCCGATCCTGGATTACCCATTTGGTGGACCGATGGGCCAGCCCCAGATCGAGGTCGTGCAGCCGGATCTCAACCTGCCGTGACCCTAACGATCCCGTCGAGATCGATCCGGCTGCGACGATTGCCTAGTCGGTCCGCGATACTCGCTTGAGATTCCGAGTACAGCAGCAACCGGCCGAACGATCGTCTTCAGCCACCCCGGCATGAGCCACGCAGCGAGTCGCCTCGGCGTCTTGATGCGGTGGAGCAGGATCTGCGCGTTCGAGACGTCGAGAGCGTGCCGGCCGGCGGCAACGGAGTAGAGCGCGATCTGATCCATCGCGGCCTGCTCCCTTTTCTTTCGGGCTGCGATGAAGATCCCAGGTCGATCGGGGTCGCTCTCAAGAGCGTCTAT
>DASSCW010000336.1:0-3997 GCA_035697465.1 Candidatus Limnocylindria bacterium
GGCTCGCGACCGTCGACAAGGACGGCAGGCCACACCTGATGCCGTTCATCGGCATCTGGATCGACGACGCCATCTACTTCGTGAGCAGTGAGGAGACGCAGAAGGGCCGGAACCTCATCGGCGACCCGCGCTGCGTGATCAGCACCAGCAACACGGAGGCGCCGTCCATGGACCTCATCGTCGAAGCGGAGGCTCGCAAGGTTGAGGACGCCGCCAGGCTGAAAGAGGTTGTGGGGGTCTTCACCTCAAAGCTGAAGTGGCCACTCGAGATTCAGGACGGAGCCGTCATCGGCCCCAATGCGCCAACGGCCGGGCCGCCACCGTATGCCGTCTTCGAGGCGAAGCCCATCGTCGTATTCGGCCTGCCTGGCATGGCCGGGATGGAGCAGACGGATCCAGACGACCGATTCACGCCGACTCGCTGGCAGTTCTGATGACGCTCCCACGAATGGACCATGTGAGTGTCGTCGTCGACGACCTTGAGGCTGCGAAAGCGTTCTTTGTCGAACTTGGCATGGAGCTTGAGGGCGAGGCGCCGATCGAGGGGCCTTGGGTGGACCGTGTGAATGCGCTCGAGGGCGTCCGCGTCGATATCGCGATGATGCGGACGCCTGACGGGCGGGGCAAGCTCGAGCTGACGAAGTTCCGCAACCCTGCCGTGGTCCGCGCGGAGCCGGAGAACGCCTTGGGGAACACGCTGGGCCTGCGGAGTGTGATGTTCGCCGTCGGCGACATCGACGTCGTCGTGACACGCCTGCAGGCCCACGGCGGCGAACTCATCGGCAAGGTGGAGCAGTACGAGGACAAGTATCGGCTCTGCTACATGCGCGGTCCCGCTGGGATCATCGTGGCGCTGGCCGAGGAGCTCAGCTGAGTCGCCCCGGCGGGGCTTCATTACGCAGCATTTGCCTCCGAAGCCATCGCCGTCAGAAGCCCGTTGACTTGCCTATCGTTTCGCGCTAGATTCGCGCCGCAAAATCGCTCGATTCCCGAGCATCTCTTGGCTTTCCGTGGTTCCAGTGACAGAGGAGGTACGGTTGATGTTGAGAGTGGACGGGCCACAGCCCGACGAGCCGCACGCGCCGCTCAGCGCCGAGGCGCAGCGCATCTTGCGAGCCGATCACGATCGAGGGCTGCACCGCATTGCCGTTCAGGATTGCGAGCCCTGTGCATCTTCGGGCCAAGAGGACGTGGCGGTCGATCGTCTTGAGGCAGCCGCCTCTTAGGCGTGCGCATCCGGCAAGAAGCAGGAACGCCAGGGCGTCGCGCCCAGCGCCGCATTCGACTTGCCGGGTGCGAATCCCCGTAGCGTTAAGTGACTCGAGACCGCGACTGGAGCGGTACCGAACTCGACTCCACGCTCAGCTTTCGCCTGATGCTGCCTGCGCCGCCGACGCGGACTGACTTAACGCTTCTCCCATTCGCAATCCGCGAGTCGCGGAAGGTGCAACGCCTATTCCACCGTCACTGCTGTCAGGTTCATGGTGAGCCGGACGCCGGGCCTCGGCAGCTCGCGCACCCCGATCACCGTGCGGGCGGGACCGATCGGCGTTGGCGTGTTCGCGGGCGTCGACGCCGACCTTGGGCATCGGCAGGAACTCAGTTCAGCGGGGCAGCGGGTTCGGGCCGGTTGCCGTGACCAAACGCTGGGGCACCCAGTCGTCAACGTGGTGAAAGCCTTCGACCCGGGCACCATCGATCTCGACGGATTCCCGCAGTGAAAGTCGATAGAACTTCACGTGGGTGAAGTCCTCCATCAGGATGTAGACGGGGTCGGGCGTGCTGGTCGGGCCCTGGAACTGCTGTCCCGTCAGGACGGGCCTGTGAGCTTCGACGAACGCGTCGAACGTGTCGCCCACCACGACGCCCAGGTGCTCCAAGCCCATCTTGTAGACGCGCTGGTGGACGGGCGGGATGAGCTCGATCAACGGGACGACCTTGCCGTCGAGGACTTCGAGCGGCTGGGCGGGAACGATCAACGAGATCGGCCGGCCGTTCCAGACGTTCTCGCGATTGGCGACCGCGTGGCGCTCCAGGAGGGTCCGGAGGTGGACGTACTGGTCCCACTCGGGGACTCGGAAGGCCCGGTGGCTCAGCTCGTACGGCGCGATGTCGATCCCGCGCGTGGCGAGGCGGTCTCGCTGCAGCGCCGTGAACGCGCGGTAGTCGCCGATCAGGTCCTCGATCGGGTCGGCCATCGCTGCGAAGTCTACGGGCAGCGGCGCAGCGGGGCTGTAGCATCGGCCCCAAATGGTCGAGACCATCGGCATCGGCATGCTCGGATACGCCTTCATGGGCAAGGCGCACTCGAACGCCTATCGCAAGATCGCCTACATCACCTGGCCGCCGCCGCTGGCGCCCAAGCTGATCGGGATCGCCGGCCGGAACCGGGAGGCGGCGCAGGAGGCGGCCGACCGATACGGCTACGCCTACGCGACGGACGACTGGCGAGACCTGGTGGCCGATGAGTCCATCGGGCTCTTCGACAACGGCGGGCCGAACGCGCTCCACGCGGAGCCGACCATTGCCGCAGCACAGGCTGGCAAGCACGTGGTCTGCGAGAAGCCCCTGGGCCGCGATGCCGCCGAAAGCTACGAGATCTGGCAGGCCGTGGCGGCGACCGGCGTGAAGCACCTGTGCGGCTTCAACTATCGCTTCGTGCCGGCCATGCGGCTCGCTCGCGAGATGCTCCAGGCGGGAGAGCTGGGCACGATCCGCCACTTCCGCGCGCGCTACCTGCAGGACTGGGGCGATGACCCTTCACTCGACGCGTGGCGCTTCGACGCCGCCATTGCCGGCTCCGGCGCACTTGGCGACCTGATGGCGCACGTGGTCGATCTGGCCCGATACCTGAACGGCGAGCCGACATCGGTCCAGGGCTTCGCGCACACGTTCCTCGAGGGCCGGCAGGTGGACGACGCCGCCGAGGCGGCGGTGACCTTCGAGAACGGGTCGGTGGGCACCTTCGAGGCCACGCGTTTCGCCCACGGCCGGCGCAACGGCTTCCAGTGGGAGATCAACGCCACGAAGGGCTCGCTGGCGTTCGACCTGGAGCGGATGAACGAGCTGCAGGTCTTCCGCGCGGACGGTGATCGGGCTCGTGGCTTCAGGACGGTGCTCGTGTCGGAGGCGGACCACCCCTTCTGGGAGCATTGGTGGCCGCCGGGGCACATCATCGGCTGGGGCGAAACCTTCGTGCATGAGCTGCACCACATGCTTGGCGCGATCGCGAATGACACCGATGTGGCGCCGCACGGGGCCACCTTCGAGGATGGCTACCGCGCCGCGGAGATCTGCGATGCGATCGTCAGGTCGGGACAGACGGGGACGCGCCAGGAGATCCGGTACCGATGAACCTTCGAAGAGCCCGCGCCATCGTCGACCATGTCGTCACGAATGCTCCGGGTCCGGTCTCCGTCTACGTGGCGGATTCCCACGGCGAGCTGATTGCGGCGGCAGTGATGGATGGTGCCGCGCACGACTCCCGTCTGAACGCGCAGCGCAAGGCCTACACGGCTGCCCGGAGCGATGCCCGAACGACCAGGGAGCTCGCCGACAAGGTCAGGGACGACCCGGTGGAGCGGGCCAGCTTCGACCCCTTCTTCACGTTCTTCCTGGGTGGAGTGGCCGTCTTCGACGGCGAACGGAAAGTGGGGGCCGTCGGCGTGAGCGGGCTGCCGGGCGAGGTCGACGAGCAGCTGGCGCTGGACGCCGTCGAGCAATCGGTGGCGGAGTAAAGGCGTCCCCCGGACTTGCGGGATGCGAATGCCCGTAGCGTTAAGTGATTCCTCAGCGCCAGGGTGAGGTGGCGCAGGCCGAATTCACGCTCAGCCGTCGCCTCATGGTGGCTATTCCGCGGGCGCTAACTGGCTTAACGCTTCTCCCATGCGCAAACCGCGACTCGGGAAGGTTTCAGGCTCCAGCGCGCGCCCTCAGCCGGCGGTCCCGAATGTCAGGCGGCCGGACGGCCGATAGGTCTGGATCGTCACGCCGGCCG
>DASSCW010000337.1:0-5846 GCA_035697465.1 Candidatus Limnocylindria bacterium
GGCCGCCCGCGGGATTCCGCGGACGGCCTCATCGGTGTGTGCGGCAGCTCAGATCTCGCCGTTCGACTCCTCGCCGCGCCCCGGCCGGTCGAAGAAGCGTCCGAATGACGGCTCGCCGCCTTCGTCGAGCCACGTCTGCACGCGAAGCACGATCTCGTCCGCTCGCTCCTGGTCCAGTCCCTCGGCCACGGCCGCGTCCAGGTCCTCCTGCAGCGCGTCGGTGATGGCGGCCTTGACCCGTTCGTAGTCGACTCCCTGCGCGGCGGCAATCTCCTCGAGGCCGTTGTCATCCGCCATCTGGCTCAGCAGCTCGGCGCTCCCCATGCCCAGCGCGCTGGCTGCGGCCTCCAACAGGTCCGCACTGACGAAGCCATGGCCGAACCCGAGGCCGAAGCCGCGCATGAAGGATTTGCCCAAGGCGCCGATGAAGCCGCAGTCGGCCTCCTCGACGGCCTCGATGCGCTCGATCAGCTGATCGGCCCGATCCTCGTCCAGGTCGTTGCCCTCAACTGCAGCTTCGATGGCCGCGATGGCCGCCGCCTTGCTGGCAGGCAGGAACGAGTCGCGCTCGACGCCCAGCTCGCTGGCCAGCGTGTCGAGATACTCGTCGCAGTACTCGCCGTTCGCCCCGCCAAGCCACGGGCCGCCATGCGCGTCCGTGACCGCGTCATTGCTCGACGCACCGCCGGGGGCCGCCAGCACCCCGCCGATGAGGGTCCCGCCGATCACGCTCGCGACCACCAGCAGACCCGCGCCGGTGATGAGCTTCGCCATTCGCATGTCCGTTTCTCCAAAGAGGGGTGCGTTGGTCGCAGGATGCGTCGAAGGCCGTGAAGATCGGGTCAAGAAGGGCGGCCCGCGTCTTCACAACGCCTGAATCGCCGGCCACTACGATGCCGCCACGATGGGTGCCCGAATCCTGGTCGTGGAGGATGAGCCGCGACTCCGCGAGCTCCTGCGCCTCTACCTGGAGCGCGAGGGGCACGCCGTGACCGACGTGGGGGACGGTGCGGCGGCGATCGCCACGTTCGATCGGGAAGGTGCCGACCTCGTGATCCTCGACCTGATGCTGCCCGGCATGCCCGGGGAGGCGGTCCTGGAGGCGCTGCGCAGCACCGGCGACGTGCCGGTCCTGATCACGAGCGCCAAGAAGTCGGACGCGGAGCGGATCGCCGGCCTCCGGCAGGGCGCCGACGACTACCTGGCCAAGCCATTCAACCCGCACGAGCTGACCGCCAGGGTGGCCGCCATCCTGCGTCGCACACGTCCGCCGGACGACGCCGGCCTGGAGATCCTTTCCCTGGGCGGCGGCCGCCTGGTGCTCGATCCCCAGTCGCGGCGCTACACGCGACCCGATGCGCCCGGCGGCCGCCTGACGCCCGGGGAGACGGGACTGCTGGTGGCCCTCGCCCGGCGGCCCGGGACCGTCCTCAGCCGCGAGCAGCTGCTCAGCGCTGTAGCCAGGCGCCCCGAGGAGGTGTACGAACGAGTCGTGGATGTCCACGTCGCCAACCTGCGCCGCAAGCTCGGTGACGACGCCGGCGATCCGTGGCTGATCGAGACGGTTCCCGCGACCGGATACCGGCTGGTGGCCAGCCGGGACGAGGCATGAGCGAGCAACCGGCGAGGCGTGGCCAGTCGCTGTCCCTTCGACTGGCGGCCATGCTGGCCGTCGCGGTGCTTGCCGTTCTCCTGATCACCGGCCTGGCCGTCAACCGCTTCGTGAGCCGATCGCTCGAGGACGAGATCACGAACGCGCAGCGGGTGCAGATTGGCTTCCTGGCGGATCGGCTGGAGGGCCTGCGCCTGCCGTACAACGGGGACCGTGAGGAGCGCTTCGTCATGCAATCCCTGAATCGGCTGGCGCGCTTCGTCCAGGGCCGCGCGGCGCTCGTGGGTGCGGATGGACAGGTCGTCCACTCCCTCGGCGAAATTCCCGCCGGGACCGAGGCGACTCGCGTCGAGGAGGCCATCCCCGGCGATGGTGGGCTGACGCTGGTCGTTGAACTGCCGACCGCACCGCAACCGTTCCTGCGGGTCTTCAACGCCACCCTGCTGGTGGCTGGAGTCCTGTCCGTGCTGGCACTCGTGGTCGTGGCCGCGCTCCTCTCGGATCGCATGACGCGACCGCTGCGTGGAGTGGCCGCCGCGGCGAACCGGCTGGGAGCCGGCGACCTGAGCGCGCGAGCCGCTGGCGGCCCGGACCGGGAATCCGCAGACCTGGCCGATGCCTTCAACGCGATGGCGTCCCGTCTCGAGCAGTCGGAGGCGTTACGGCGTCGCGCTGCCAGCGACGTGGCTCACGACCTCGCCACGCCGGCGACGCTGCTCGAGTCGCAGCTGCAGGCGATGATCGACGGCGTGGTGCCGGCCGACGCCGATCAGCTCGAACGAGCGCGAGCCGCTGCCGGGGCATTGAGCGGCGTCGTGGCCCAGCTGCGCGACCTGGTCGACGTCGAAGCCGCGGCGCTGCAGCGGCAGGCGGTCGACGTGCCAGTCTCGAGCATCGTCGCCGACGCACGCAGCGCGCTGGAGCCGCTGTACCGGAACCGGGACGTGACGCTGGCCGTGCCCGAGCCGGAGTCGGACGCGCGTGTGCACGTCGATCCCATCCAGGTCGGGCGCGCGCTGCGCAACGTGCTCACCAATGCGGCGCAGCACGCTCCACGGGGCTCGACAGTCACCCTCGACGTCGCCTCCTCGCCGGCGACCGCCACGATCCGCGTGACCGATGCGGGCGCGGGGATCGGCGAGCAGGAACTTCCGCACGTGTTCGAGCGCTTCTATCGGGCGGATCGATCACGGCAGGCAGGGGCCAGCAATGGGGGCAGTGGGATCGGGCTGACCATCGCCAGGGAGCTGCTGGCCGCGAATGGCGGGAGCATCGAAGTCGAGCGGACCGGTCCCGATGGCACGACCTTCGCGATCGGCCTACCGACGGCCGCCGCCTAACTCGCCGGCGGGTCCCATGCGCGACGCCGGTCGAGGGCCAGCCAGTCGCCGCGCAGGATCGACATCACGAACACGTCGTGATGCTGGCCGCGGTGGAAGCGATGGTTGCGCAGGACCGCATCCACCTGGAAGCCGGCCTTCTCGTACGACCGCCTGGCGCGCGGGTTGTAGTCGAAGACGTGCAGGTACACGCGCTCAAGGCGCAGCTCGCCGAACGCGAAGTCGACGAGGCAGTTCAGCGCATCCGTGCCAAGACCCTGTCCCTGGCTGGCCTTGTCGACGATGACGATCGACATCTCCGCCGAACCGTTCTCCCGATCGATGGCCCGCAGCGTGACGTTGCCGATGCGGCGGTCATCGGAGAGCAGGCAGATCGCGAACGAGAAGACGGTGGTCCCCTGCTGCGCCAGCTTCATCTGTGCGAACTGTTCGCCGCCTTCGGCACTGACGGGGAACTTCAGGCCGAGGAAGTGACCGGTTTCGGCGTCGCTCACGCCTGGCGCGTCGCTGATGAAGTCGGCCTTCTCAGCCGCGCGCAGCCAGACGCGCTCGCCCCGCAGCATCGGGAATTCGGCCACGGCCGCATGATAGCCGCGCGCCTCGGCGGTCAGCGGGCCACCGCCCAGACCCGCGCCCGACCATCCGGATCCAAGGCGATGGCGCGGGCGCGTCCGGCGACCTCGGCACCGAGGGCCGACTCCAGGTCGGAGCGCGACAGAGCCAGGAAAGCCGTGCCGGGCTGCGACGCCAGCTGGATGCCGGGACTTACGATCGTCGGCGCCGCTGGACCATCCAGGAAACTGATGACCCCGGCGCTGTAGTCGTCGACGATCGCCACGTCCTCGGGACCGGCCGCTTCCGCGAGAGCCACCAAGGCGTAATTGAAGGGTTCGTACCGATCGGCCAGGGGACGTGACTGGTACGCGGAGCCGCTCCCGACCGCGAGGGCAACGAGCCCTGCTGCAGCGATGATGAGTGCCGCCCGCCCGGAGGCTACGTTCCAGTGCTCCACGACCCGGTCCGAGAGTGCGGCGATCCCCAGACCAATCGTCACGGCCAGGGGTGCGGCCAAGCCGAGGGCACGGAGGAAGTGCGGCGCGTCACCCTCCGTGGCCAGCATCGGCGGCAGGAGGAAGACGGGGAGGCTCCACAGGAGCAGTGCGTGCCCGGGATCGGCGCGTCGTTTCCAGAGACGGGCCACGCCCACGATGGCCACGGCGGCCAGCGGCCAGCCGAGGAGCGGCAGCGCACCGACGTTGTGCCGGGCGTTCGGATCGCCGGCGACGAAGAACATCCCCAGGGTCCGCAGCCAGTGGGCAGGAAGCTGCGAGACGGCGTCCGTGAAGAGGCTCACGCCGGCTGCTCTGCCGAAATAGGCAGCCGGGTCGCTGATGGCGACCGCAATCATCGGCGCTCCCACCGCCAGGTACGCGAAGGCCCCGATGGCGAGGGTCGGACGCATGCGGAGGTAGGCCTGCTGATTCGTGCCACGCAGCCACCACAGCCAGAGAAGCACCAGGATCGGCAGCAACTTGAGCGGTTGGTAGGTGTAGAGGCTTGCGAGCGCGGTCACGCCGCCCGCGAGCAGCGCGGTACCACGCCCCGGGCGCCGCTCCCAGGTCAGCAGCGACGCGAGCGCGAGGGCACCAAGCAACGGCACGAGCGTGTTCCTCATCCCGTCCCGGCTGACGCAGATGAGCCACAGCGAACCTGCAGCCCAGGCCGCGGCCGCCAGGGCCACCACCGGCCCGAACCGTCGTCCCAGCAGCCAGATTGCCGCCACGGCCCCTACCCCGATCGCGGCCGCGACCCCGCGCAATACCGGAACTGTCTCGCCGAAGAGGCCGAACCCGATGGCAACGAGATACGCGAACAGCGCCTCGCGGCCGCCTCCATCGGCGAAGAAGACGGGAGGGAAACCCGACAGATGGATGAGGCGTTGGGCGCTGAGGGCCTCGGCCGCCTCGTCCACGTAGAGGCCGCCCGGATTCACGTCCAGACCCATGAAGCGCAGGACGGCCGCCAATGCCACGATTGATCCAAGGGCGCCGCCGATCAGCAGAACTCGCACGTGCGCTCCATTATTGGGAGGCAGTGACCGAGACGCCCGGCCGCATGGCCCCGACCACTGATCGCGGCCTCTCCCCCGTGTGCCTCGGCATCTGGTCCGCGCAGGCTCGTCACACGCTCCTCGACGGCACGGCGCTCCTTCTGGTGATGCTGGCGGCCGGCGTGCTTCGCTTCGTCATGCTCGACGCGCGAGAGCTCTTTCGGGACGAGGCGGGCTCCTGGCTGCTGGCGAGCGCAGCGTGGCACGAGATCGTTCCGCGCTCGGCTGCCGAGCCCTACGCGCCGGTATACCAGTTCCTGCTGAAGGCATGGATGTCGCTGTTCGGCGACAGCCACGCCGCGCTACGTGCGCTCTCCGGCGCTGCCGGCCTCATGCTGGTTGGCGTCACCTGGGCCTGGGCGCGACAGGCCCTTGGGTCGTCGGTTCCCGCCGTGATTGCCGCCGGGCTCGTCGCCCTCTCGCCACTGGCCCTCGCCAACTCGCGCGATGTCCGGATGTACGGCCTTGAGGCGCTGCTGATATTGCTGGCCTGGTGGCTCCTGTGGCGCCTGCTGGCCGACCGGAGGCCGCTGCCACAGCGATGGGCGGCGATCCTGCTGGCGGCCGCCGCAGTGGCAGCCGAGCTCTGGACGCTGCCGACCGGCGTGGCGGCGTTCGCCCTCCAGCTTGCCGTGGTTGGGATCCTGCAACTCCGAGCGCCGCACCTCGGCGTGCGAGCTGGCGGCCTGGCGCTGGCCGCCGGTCTCGTCGCCTTCCTGCCCGGCATCCCGCGTATGCTCGACGCCGCCAGCGTCCAGCAGCCGTACTGGACGCCGACACCGAA
>DASSCW010000338.1:0-8598 GCA_035697465.1 Candidatus Limnocylindria bacterium
GGCCGGTGCGATCGCACCGGCCAGCTTGGAGTTGCCGTATCGACGGCTGACGTCGCCGCCGGCCGCCTCGTCACGTGGGCGAAGGCCGGCGCCGGGGCGGTGGCCACCCAGTCCTGGCCGAGTCTCTACCTGGCCATCGACGGGCTGCGGCTGATGGAAGAGGGGGCATCGGCTCCGGAAGCGCTGGATCGTGTGCTGGCGGACGACCCCGGCCGTAGCGTGCGCCAGCTGGGGATGGTTGACACGCGGGGCGGCAGCGCGTCGTTTTCCGGCGACGAGTGCACACAGTGGTACGGCGAAGCCATCGGCCCCAACTTCGCCGCTCAGGGCAACATGCTGATCAGGGGCAAGACGGTGTCGGCCATGGCCGAATCGTTTGCAGCCACCGCTCACCTGGACCTTGCCGAGCGGCTGCTCCAGGCCCTTGAGGCGGGCCAGGCGGGAGGCGGCGACATGCGCGGGCGGCAGTGCAGCGCGCTGTTGGTCGTCGACCGCGAGGAGTACCCGCTCTGGGACCTGCGCGTCGACGAGCATCCGCAGCCCGTGGCCGAGCTCCGGCGCATCCACGAGATTGCGAGGTTGCAGCTGCTGCCCTTCGTCGAAGGGCTGCCGACGCGGGCGAACCCCATGGGTAGCCTGAGCGACGAGTTCGTGGAGATGAACATGCTGCCGCCGCCACAGCGGCCGGGAGGCGGCGGGTCGGCGCCAGCGGACCTGGTGGAGGAGCCGGCATGACCGCCACTGGCGACCATCCGAAGGTTCAGCCCTACGTCAGGCCGCGCCCTCCGCGCGACATCCCGCACCTGCTCGTGCCCGAGAAGCGGAAGATCTCGCACTGGAACGACCGCAACGAGATGCGGGTCAACAACTGGATCGAGGCGTGGGACTTCGCCTCCCCCCTCGACGTCGGCATCATCACCGTCCCGTTCAGCAAGACCTCGATCCTGCCGAACGGCGCCTACGCGGCGCCGAATGCGCTGCGCGACGCATGGGCCATTTTCACTACGTTCACCCCGGATTACGACGTCGACATGTCGGCGATGCGGGTGCGGGAGCTGGGCGACGTGTCGACCCCCATCCTCGACCTGGTTCAGGGCCTGGCCGACATCGAGGAGGCTCTGCTGTCGTGCATGAGCCAACCGGAGAGCTTCTTCCCCCTCATCATCGGCGGCGACCACGCCATCACCGCGCCGGCAGTGCGCGCCTACTGCCACGCCCACCCGGACCAGCAGGTTGGCCTCATCCACTTCGACGCCCACAACGACGTGCGGGTGATGGACCACGGGCCGACCAATGGCACGCCGATCCGGGGCATCCTGGAGTCAGGCGTGCGGGTGCGCGGAGAGAACCTGGTCCAGTTCGGCATCCATGGGTTCATGAACGCCAGCTACTACAAGCGCTGGGTCGAGGGACATGGCGGAACCATCTACACGGCTCGCGCCATTCGCCAGCAGGGCATCGAGCCGATGATCGCCTCCGCGATCGAGATCGCCGGGCGCGAGACGGACGCCATCTACGTGACGGTCGACATCGACGTGCTGGAGGTCGGCTACGCACCGGGCACGGCGGCCGCCACCGCCGACGGAATGTCACCCGCGGACCTGCTCGAGGCCCTGTTCGTGCTCGGCCAGGACCCGCGCGTGGCGGCCATCGACTTCGTGGAGCTCGACCCGAATCGCGACGTGGCCGAGATCACCACGCGCACGTTCGGCTCGGCCATCCTCACCTTCCTGGCCGGCTACTTCCTCCGTCTCCACGGCGGCTGGCGCGGCTACGACCCGACTCCCATCGTCGACTGAGGGACCGATGCCTCCGCCCGAGCGTGACGGGACGATCCAGGTCCCCGGTGGCACCGTCTGGTATCGCGTGGTGGGCGAGGGCGGCATCCCGCTGCTGTGCCTGCACGGCGGCCCGGGGATGGCGCACGACTACATCTCGCCGCTCGCCGACCTCGCGGACCGGCGGACCGTCATCTTCTACGACCAGCTCGGCTGCGGCCGATCCGAGCGGCCCGATGACGCGTCGCTGTGGACGCTGGAGCGGTCGGTTGCCGAAGTGGAAGCTGTGCGTGAGGCGCTCGGGCTGGAGCAGTTCCATCTGTTCGGCAACTCGTGGGGCGGGTGGCTGGCGATCCAGTACACGCTCGACCGGCGGCCGGACCTGGTGAGCCTGATCATCAGCAGCTCGCCACCGAGCGTGGACCGCGCCGTCCGCGAGATGAACGTCCTGCGCCAGCAGCTTCCGGAGGACGTGCAGCGGGTGCTCAGCGACCATGAGGCGCGGCAGTTCTTCGACTGCCCGGAGTACACGGCGGCGATCTTGGCCTTCTACAAGCGCCACCTCTGCCGCCTCGACCCGTGGCCGGAGATCGTGGAGCGCACGATGGGGCCGAGCTTCGGGGCCGGCCCGTACCTGACCATGTGGGGCCCGTCCGAGTTCGGCCCGGTCACCGGCAACCTCGACGGTTGGGACGTCACGGACCGGCTGAAGGAGATCACGGTTCCAACGCTGCTGACCGTGGGGCGGCACGACGAGATGTGGCCATCCCACATGGAGGACATGCGCGCGCAGATGCCCGATGCGGAGCTCGTCATCTTCGAACACAGCTCGCACATGGCCTTCGTCGAGGAGCGCGACGCCTACATGGCCACCATGAGGCGCTTCCTTGATCGAGTGGAGGCCTAGTCGATGCGCTCCAGGGTGAACACCGGGATTGTCCGCGTCACCATTCCGGGGTAGTCGCGGAACTCCGGGCGCTCGCTGGCATGCTGCGTGTAGAGCCGGTCCCGCTCACTGCCAACGGCTTCCACGGCCCGCGCGCGGAACTTCTCGCCGTCCGCCTCAATGATCACCTCGGGATGCGCCTTGAGGTTGTGGTACCAGTCCGGATGCGTCGGGGAGCCGCTGGCGGTTGCCGCGACGACATAGCGCTCGCCATCGCGGGTGTAGGTGATAACCGCCTGGCGCGCTCGCCCGCTCTTCGCGCCGGTGGTGGTGAGGATCATGAGTGGCCGGCCGGCCATCGGCCCGCTCGTGGGCCGGCCGTTGGCGCGGAGGTCCGTCATCAGGCTCTGGGTAAAGGCTTCGTAGTCCATGGCGAAGATTGTTGCACACGCAACCATTCGCAGCCGAAAATTGACTTCCTGGCTGCTCAGTCCTCGCGGCGATGGGTCGCGGCGAGGGCCTTCAGCTCAGAGAGGTCCAGCCCGTCCGGCGACGTCTCGGCCACGCGCGCTTTCGTCGCGGCCCATAGCGTGGCGGTGCGCACGCCGCGCTCGATGGCGCTGCGCTCCCCGACGACCGCGCCGGGTCCCACCTCGCCCACCTTCTCGCCGTCCACCTCGACGACGAACATGCCGTCCAGAACCAGGTAGATCTCGGAGCCAGGCTGGCCCTGCTCGATGAGGGAGTCGCCCTCCTTGATCGTCCTGATCTTCGGCTTCTGGTCCGCCGACATGATCGTGGTCGAGAGCTGACGCTCGAGCGCGGAGCCGACCGCGGTGATGACGGCGGGGGAGTCGGTTTCGCCCCACGGCGTCCGGTCACCAAAGGACTCGTTGAACCACTTCTTGAAGTCGATCGTCGCCGACTTCTCGACCAGTTTCCCGTTGTGGTCGTAGATCCAGTGACGAGGGAACGGGCTGGCGCCCACTACTTCGTGGCTAGCCGATCCATCGGTGTTGATGGTCAGGGCGAGCGTGGTCCAGGCGATCGACGGCCAGAACTGCGCGAAGGGCTTGTGCGGCACCGGCCGCGGCGTCGGCAGCCCCATGCGGCCGCCGACGGTCTGGATGAAGCGGACCGATGTGGGGCCGACCTCCGGATCGGGCCTGAGGTCCGGCAGGTGCACGGCCGGGAAGCGGACGGCAGCCGGGCCGAGCTTCACGGTGGTCGCACCGATGTGGCCCTTGCCGAGGTGGCCGTAGTCGACGACGCGACCGTCCTCCACCTCGATGAAGGCGCGCAGCTCGTTCGCCTCGCGGAAGCGGTCCTGGCGTCCAAGGTCTTCCAGGTCACCGATCTCGTCCGGTGGTGGCGGGTCGTAGTGGGTCACGCCGAATTCGAACGGCAGCTTGGAAGGTCCCTCGATGGCCTCCGACGGAATCCACGAGATGGCGGTGACGGACGACTCGATTCTCACCGCAACATTCTAGGCAACTCTGCCGTTGGGCCTCGCGTACTCTGGATCCGTGGAGACCGACGCCAGGGGAACCGAACGCGACCTGCCCGGCGAGGCAGAGGCGTGGCTGCGTCTGCACGCGGTCCTCCTGCGGCTGACTCCCGACCTGGCAGACAAGCCGGGCTACTTCCAGGAAGGCTGGACGGCCAAGGACGCCGTCGCGCACATTGGTACCTGGATGGCCGAGGGGGCGCAGCAGCTGCGGCAGATCGCAGCGGGGACCTACCGCGAGGGCGAGCTGGACGTCGACGCTGCCAACGCGCGCTTCCTGGCGGCCATGCGCGACGTTCCCCTGGAGACGGTGCACCTGCAGGCATCGGCCGCTCGCAGCCAGCTGGTGAGCGCCTGGCACGAGCTCCGCGACGTAACGCCGGAGGCGCGATTCTGGGTTCGCAAGGCTGGACCGGACCACGTGCAGGAGCACCTGCCGCGACTGGAGGAGTGGGTGGACCAGCTGCAGAGGAGGAGCTGAGGGTGGCGTGGTTGGACGCAGCCAGACGGCACCCATCGGCGGTGCTGCTCGTCGCCCAGCTGCTGGGGGTGCTGCTCTACCCGTTCATGGGAGAGTCGGCGACCGGACGCGCGATGCTCTCGCTCTTCTCGCTCATCGTTCTGGTCCTGGCGGTATGGGCCCTGCGGACCACGCCGGCGCTGACGTGGGTGACGATCCTGCTCGGGATTCCGGTGGTGGTGCTGACCGTGATGGAGGGGCTCAATCCAACCGGGCGGGCCACGATGCTGTGGTCATCGGTCCTGCACGCAGCCTTCTACCTCTACACGACGGTCGGCCTGCTGCGGTACATGCTGAAGGACCGCTTCGTCACTCGCGACGAGCTGTTCGCCACCGGGGCGACGTTCACCGTGGTGGCCTGGGCCTTTGCGTACCTGTACGTCGCTGTCCAGGTCATCTGGCCCGGCTCGTTCGTGGCCGCCATCGACCCGGAAGCGCCGCGAACATGGGTCGAGCTCCTCTTCCTCTCGTTCACCACGCTGACCAGCACCGGCCTCTCGGACGTGGTCCCCGTGCTGCCGCATGCGCGAGCCCTGGTCATGATCGAGCAGGTCGCCGGGCTGGGGTACATCGCGCTCGTGATCTCGCGCATCGTGGGTCTCACCCTGTACCGCGACCGCGTTGAGCGCTGATCGGTCCCGTTCCCCATCGGGCATGGACATTGCAAGCGGTACGACGGTACCGCCGAGCGCGGCCGGATGCTCGCCTTGACACCGAGCAATCGACGAACCATCGTGTCCGGAGACATCCAAGGTGGCTGAGAAAGCCGACTCTCGAGTCCCGCTCGAGCACGCGCGGCCGGTCGACCTCCGTTCAGCAGCGTGCCGTATGGCGCGCCGGAAAGGAGACCGCTGAAGCTCATGCCAAGCGCCACTGCCGCGCCCCAACGCCTCGGCCGCACCGTGCGCACCAACCTGTCCGTCGCGGAGCTCTACGAGACCGCAATCCGCGACAACGAGGGCATCACCGCCGCCGACGGGCCGCTCGTGGTGCGCACCGGCCCGCACACGGGACGCTCGCCCAAGGACAAGTTCGTGGTCCGCGAACCCACCACGGAAGCTTCGATCTGGTGGGGTGAGGTCAACCAACCGATCTCCGAGGAGCACTACGACCGGCTGCGCGCCCGGCTGGTCGGCCATCTCTCGGAGCGAGACCTCTACGCGCAGGACATGTTCATCGGCGCCGATCCGGCGCACCGCCGCTCGCTGCGGGTCTACACCGAGACCGCCTGGGCCAGCATCTTCGCGCGCAACCTCTTCCGCCGACCCACGCAGGCGGAGATCGCCGAGTTCAGGCCGAACTTCACGATCATCAACGCGCCATCGTTCGAGGCCGATCCGGCCACGGAGGGCACGCGCTCAACGACCGCCATCCTCGTCCACCTCAAGCGCATGGAAGTGATCATCGTTGGCACCAAGTACGCCGGTGAGATCAAGAAGTCGGCCTTCACGGTCATGAACTACCTGATGCCGGATGAGGGCGTGCTGCCGATGCACTCAGCGGCCAACGTCGGCCAGGCGGGCGACTCCACGATCTTCTTCGGCCTCTCGGGGACCGGCAAGACGACGCTCTCCGCTGACCCGCTGCGCTCACTCATTGGCGATGACGAGCATGGCTGGGGGGCCGACGGCGTCTTCAATTTCGAGGGCGGCTGCTACGCGAAGACCATCCGCCTCTCACCGATGTACGAGCCGGACATTTTCGCGACCACGAAGCGATTCGGGACCATCCTGGAGAACGTCGACCTCGATCCTCGCACGCGGGAGCTCGACCTCGACAGCGACCGCATCACCGAGAACACGCGTGGGGCGTATCCCCTGCACTTCATCGGCAATGCGTCGGAGACCGGCATGGCCGGACACCCGCGCACGATCGTCTTCCTGACGGCCGATGCCTTCGGCGTGCTGCCGCCCATCTCGCGACTGACGCGGGCACAGGCCGAGTACCACTTCATCAGTGGCTACACCGCCAAGCTGGCCGGTACCGAGGTGGGCGTGAAGGAACCGACCGCCACCTTCTCGGCCTGCTTCGGAGCTCCGTTCCTGCCACGTCATCCGGCGGAGTACGCGGCGATGCTCGGCGACCGGCTGGATCAGCACGCGGTACCGGTCTGGCTGGTGAACACCGGCTGGACAGGCGGGGTCTACGGCGTGGGCGAGCGGATGAACATCAACCACACCCGCGCCATGGTCCGTGCTGCGCTGAGCGGCGCGCTCAACGACGTGCCGACGGTCACCGACCCGGTCTTTGGCCTCGCCGTACCGACATCGTGCCCGGATGTCCCATCCGAGGTGCTGCAGCCGCGCGGGACCTGGGCCGATCCAGACGCCTACGACCGGCAGGCGCGAGAGCTCCTGACCATGTTCGAGAAGAACTACAAGGCCTTCGTGGCCGGCGCCCCGGAGACAGACACCGAGTCCGGCTAGCCTGGTCTGGCAACGACCAGGCGCGTCAGGCCATTGGCACCCAGCCGATGGATGAGCCTGCGCGCCTCAGCCGCGCCGGCCGCCGTCGGCCGCAGGAAGGCTTCTCGCTCGAGGAGCGCCAGCAGCAGCGGAAGAGGCAGGGCCAGCTCCCGCCACGCCGCGATCGCCGCCGTGTACCCCGAGCGTGCAGCTTTGACCTTGCGAGTCAGGGCGTTCGCCCCGGCCTCGAGCGTCATGACGCTGGCGGATGCTGACCGCCCGGACAGCGGCTCGTCGCGGAGCGTCGCCATGGCCTGGCTCAATCGCCGCTCGTCGCGGCCCCACATCGCGGCGCGTGCGCACAGGACGAGCGCAGCGTGACGATTGAATCCGATCGAGGCGTCCGCTGCCTGCCGCGCCAGATTCGCGGCTCGCGCATGGCGGCCCCGAAGGAACGCGATCCAGGCCTGCGCGACATCGGCCAGAGCCTGAAGCTGGGGATCGGTATCGGGAGGGATCGGCCCGAGGTGCGTGAGCGGCCGCGCTGGATTCGCCGTCCCACGCAGGGCGCGCAGGACCGCATGCGTGGCGCCGATGTCCAGCCGGTGCGCGGGCGACATCGGTTCTGATTCGAGGTCGGCAATGGCGGCCAACGCCCAGTCCCAGTCACCCGTGTCCACCGCGGCCGGGAGGGCGACGGAGGCAAGCTGTACCGCCCAGTCCCGGATGCTCTTCTGGCGACCGATCTCGAAGCCCTTGCGCGCGGTATCCACAGTCCGCCTGGGGTCATCCGCCACGAGCGCCCAGGCCATGTTGTTCCGGGCGCGTAGCTCCAGGCCCGGCAGGTCATGAGCGGTGCATTGGGAAATGGCCTCGTTGAGGTCCTCGATGCCTGCGGCCTGCTCACCGATCTGCACCCTCGCGGTGCCACGCGTGATCAAGGCGTCGGTGGCTACCGGAATGAGCCCGAGACGCGTGGCGAAGACAAGCGCGCGATCCGCGTATGCCACGGCCTTCGGCATGTCGCCGCGCAGGAGGTGGGCACGGGCCAGCTGTCCTGCCAGCTCCACCGCCGCCGTGTCCTCAGGATCCTCTTCGCCCAGATCGTCCAGGGCGGCTTCAACTTCTTCCAGCGCGGCGTCATAGCGCTGGATGACGAGCAGCAGGCTGGCCAGTCGGGCAGTGGCTCGGGCTGCGCCCGCACGATCACCAAGGACCGTCCGGAGCTCGATCAGGCGCCGCCAGTGCCGCTCGGCGATCTCAGAGCGTCCAGCCGCCTGCGCGGCCGCGGCCGCGTCCTCCACGATGGTGGCACGCTCGCGGTCGTCGGTGACCATCGCCAACGCGTCATCGAGCAGCGCGAGGGCGCGTTCCGGGGCGTGGAGGGCGCGCGCCCGCCGCGCCGCTCGTACCAGCGCCGGGCGAGCGCGGTCGGCGATCCCGGCCGCCTCCTCGTGGGCTGGATCCGCGCGATACGCCTGGACGAGGTGGTCGGCCACCAT
>DASSCW010000339.1:0-7312 GCA_035697465.1 Candidatus Limnocylindria bacterium
TGTCGGGTACGACGAAGGTGGCCAGCTGACGGAGGCCGTGCGTCGCAAGAGCTACAGCGTGGTGCTGCTCGACGAGATCGAGAAGGCACACCCGGAGGTCTTCAACATCCTCCTGCAGATCCTGGAGGACGGCCACCTGACCGATGCCAAGGTGCGCCGGGTGGACTTCCGGAACACGATCATCATCATGACCAGCAACGTCGGCGCGCAGCTGATGCAGAAGGACGGCAGCATCGGCTTCCGGCAGGGCAGCCCGACGGAGGCCCAGCAGGCGACGGCCGATTACGACCGCATGAAGGAGAAGGTGCTCGGCGAACTGAAGAACACGTTCCGCCCCGAGTTCCTGAACCGGATCGACGCCACCGTGGTCTTCACGCAGCTGAGCCGCGAGCAGATCCGCGAGATCGTTGACCTGCTGCTGGCTCGCGTGAAGGCCCAGCTCGCCGGTCAGCAGATGGAGCTGGTGGTGACCGACGCCGCCAAGGACGCGATCATCACCAAGGGCTACGACCAGTCGTTCGGCGCCCGACCGCTGCGCCGCGAGATCCAGAACCAGATCGAGGATCCGCTGGCCGAGCACATGCTGATGGCCAGCTACGAGGCCGGGGACACGATCATCGTCGACGCGGCGCCAGACGGCGGCGGGCTGACGATCAACAAGAAGGTCGAGCGCCAGACCGTCAAGTCCCGGTAAGTCACCGGTAAGCGGCCGATAACGGCCCGATACCCCGGCGGTAAGCCGCCACGTGGCACCATGGCGGGCATGCCCGCCGTCCGTTCCGTCCACGTCTGCCAGCAGTGCGGCGCCGAATCGCCGCGCTGGTCCGGCCAGTGCCCGTCCTGCGAAGCGTGGAACACGCTGGTCGAGACGGTGGTGGCCCGCCCGGCGGCCGGTGCACGTGCTCGCCAACGCACGACTGCCGCCTTCTCGGTGGGCGCCATCACGCAGATCGCCGACGTCTCCAGCGCGGAGGCGGAGCGGCTGGTGACGGGCATCGGTGAGGTGGACCGCGTGCTCGGCGGCGGCCTGGTGCCCGGCTCGATCGTCCTCTTCGGCGGCGACCCGGGAATCGGCAAGAGCACGCTCCTGCTCCAGCTGGCGGCGCGCCTGGCAGCCTCAGATCGTCCAGTGCTCTACATCAGCGGCGAGGAGTCGGCGGCACAGGTCCGCGGCCGTGCCGAGCGGGTCGGCGCCGTCGTGGCGGGCCTCGGCCTGGTGGCGACCACCGAGCTGGCCACTGCCCTCGGCACGATCGAGTCGGAGGCGCCCGCCCTGGCGGTCGTCGACAGCGTGCAGACCATGGCTTCCGCGGATCTTGCCGGCCCCGCCGGCAGCGTCGGCCAGGTCCGCGAGGTCGCGACTCGGCTGGCTGAGCTGGCGAAGGCGGGCCGAACCTGCGTGGCCCTGGTCGGCCACGTGACCAAGGAAGGGACCGTCGCTGGCCCGCGGACGCTGGAGCATCTGGTCGACGCGGTCATCTACCTGGAGGGGGAGCGGCTCGGCTCCACCCGCCTCATCCGAGCCGCCAAGAACCGGTTCGGATCGACGGACGAGGTCGGCGTGCTGGAGATGCGTGGCGACGGTCTGGTCGAGGTGGCGGACGCCAGTCGCTTCTTCCTGGAGTCGGACCAGCCACCCGTCGCCGGCAGTGCCGTCACCATCGCCCTGGAGGGCACGCGGCCACTGGCCGTGGAGATCCAGGCCCTGGTCGCCCCGTCGGGCGCAGGGTCACCACGTCGCGCGACGACCGGGATAGATGTCAGCCGGGTGCTGATGCTCATCGCCGTGCTCGCCCGGCACGCCGGCATCAACCTCACCGGCCACGATGTCTACGTCAACGTGGCCGGCGGCCTGCGCATCGAGGAGCCCGCCTCCGACCTGGCGGTCGCGGTGGCGCTGGCCTCCAGCCTCCGGGAGCGCCCCGTGCGTAGCGGGACCGTGCTGGCGGGGGAGCTGTCGCTGGCGGGTCGCGTTCGCGCGGCCAGCCGCGCCGAGCGACGCCTGACCGAGGCGCAACGCCTGGGCTTCGACCGGCTGGTGACCGGGCCGACGGACCTTCGCGGCGCCCTTGAACAGGCGCTCGAGGTGCGTTAGGACCCATCCCTTACCAATTGCCCCAGCGGATGTTGTGGTGCTAAGGTGGCCGCCGCCTGAGAGGGCGACGCGGCAGGCTCATCCGTTCATCCTCTGATTCATCGGCCGCGGCGACGAATTCATATCGGTCTCATCGTTCCATGAACAAAGTCATCCAGCTCGTGGGGGCTTTGCTCGGCACGCTGTTCGGTTTCGTGCTGGGCCTGCTCATCCTCGACCGCGCCCCAGACATGATCGCGGTGGCGAATCGCCCTGCCTTCCTGATGGCCGTGGTAGCTGCGTCGCTGCTGTTCGGCTACCTCGCCATTCCCTACATCACCGTGTATCCCGCGCGGTGGGCGGTCGATCGGCTTGCGCAGGCGGGCGCGGCCGAGTACGCCCTCGGAGTGATCGCGCTGGTGGTCGGTCTGCTGATGGGCCTTCTCGTGGGCGTGCCGCTGTCGGCGGTGGGTGGAACGCTCGGGGCGCTGCTCCCGCCGGCCGTGGCGATCGGCCTGGCGCTCCTGATGGTGTGGACCACCCTTTACAAGCGGGACGTGCTGGTGCCGGCACTGGCCGGCTTCCTGCCAGGCGGGCGTTCGAAGTCCGGCCCGCACGAGGTCGTGATCGACACGAGTGCGGTGATCGACGGGCGGATCGTGGACATCGGGCGAACGGGCTTCATCCTCGGCACCCTCGTCGTGCCGAGGTTCGTGCTGGACGAGTTGCAGCGGATCGCCGACTCGCCGGACACCCTGCGTCGCAACCGCGGGCGGCGGGGCCTGGAAATGCTGGCCGCACTGCAACGCGACTCGGTCAGTCCCGTTGAGGTGAACGAGGCGAGCTACCCGGAGATCGACGAAGTGGACGCGAAGCTGGTCGCCTACGCCCGCGACACCGGCGCAGCCATCCTGACCAACGACTTCAACCTGAATCGGGTCGCCGAGCTGCAGGGCATCCGCGTCCTGAACATCAACGAACTGGCCAACGCCGTGAAGGCGGTGGTCCACCCCGGCGAGGAGATGAATGTGAAGATCATCCAGGAGGGCAAAGAGCCGGGACAAGGCGTCGGGTACCTGGACGACGGCACGATGATCGTGGTCGAGGGCGGCAGCCGCTTCATGGATGCGGAGGTCGGGATCACCGTCACGCGCGTCCTCCAGACGGTGGCCGGCCGCATGATCTTCGCCCAACCTCGCGAGGCCGCTTAGCCCCTGATGGACCGATGAGCCCGCCGGTCGCCGCCATCCTGGTCGCAGCGGGCCAGAGCCGCCGCTTCGGCGGCGACAAGATGTGGATCGACATGTGGGGACGCCCGGTCTGGCGCTGGGGCCTCGATTCACTGCTCTCCGTCCCCGGCATGGCACTGGTGGCGGTAGTCGTTCCCCCGGATGGCCTCCAGCGATTCACCGATGCGCTGCCGCCGGCCGCCAACGACCGTGTCCAGGTCGTGGAAGGGGGCCCGGAGCGCACCGACTCAGTGGTGGCCGGTATTGCCGCGCTGACTGCCGCTCAGATCCCTGAGGACACACCCGTCCTCGTCCACGATGCGGCACGGCCGGCAGCGACCGCCGAGCTGATGGTGCGAGTGGTGACCGCGGTCCGCGCCGGGACCGGTGCGGTGCCGCTGGTTCCCGTCACCGACTCTCTGAAGACCGTCGACGCCTCGGGAGCCGTGACCGCCACGGTCGACCGTGAATCAGTGCTGGCCGCGCAGACGCCGCAGGGCGCGACGCTCGAACAGCTCCGTGCCGCGATGGAAGAGACGCACGCCTGGGGACGCCCGGTGACCGACGAGGCGGCGGCGATGACCTCAGGAGGCATCGGCGTCCGATCGGTCGACGGTGAGCCGGTTAACCGCAAGCTCACCGATCCCGGCGACGATGCCGCGCTGCGTGCGATCCTGGCCACATGGAGCACCCAGATCGGGCCGCCCGCCGTCAGCGAGGGAATGCGGGCGGGGATCGGCTTCGACGCACATCGGCTGCAAGCAGGTCGAGACCTGAAGCTGGCGGGCCTCACCTTTCCCGGCGAGGTCGGCATGGCCGGGCACTCCGATGGGGACGCGGCGCTGCACGCGGTGATCGATGCATTCCTGGGCGCTGGCGGCGTCGGCGACGTTGGGACGCTCTTCCCGCCCGATGACGAGCAGTTCCGCGACGCCGACTCGGGGGAGTTGCTGCGATTGGCCGTCGCCCGACTGCAGGAAGCAGGCTGGAAGCCGGCTGGCCTGGACCTTGTCATCGTGGCACGCCGGCCGCCGATCGCCGGGCGGCGCGACGAGATCCTCAAACGACTGGCCGAGCTCACCGGCCTCGATCGCACTGCGATCAGCGTCAAGGGCACGACCTCCGACGGGCTCGGCTTTGCCGGGACGGAGGGAATCGCCGCCTTCGCGGTCGCGACCGTGACGCCCGCTTGAGCGAATTCATCGGCGGCCGTCGCCCGGTTGTCGAGGCCTTGGCGGCCGGCAGGCCGGCCCATCGGCTGCTGGTGTCGAGCAGCGCCCGCCCGAGTCCGGAGCTGAAGGCTGTCCTTGCCGCTGCCCGGGAGGCATCGGTCCCGGTGGAGAACGTGCCGCTCGACCGGCTGGGGCGGATGGCCGGCTTCGACGGGCACCAGGGCGTGCTGCTGGAGGTGGGGGAGCGTCGCTGGGCGGACGTCGACGAGATGCTGGCGCGCGCCACTTCCGCGGGTCGGGACCCGTTGATCCTGGTGCTGGAGAACCTGCAGGATCCGACGAACTTCGGCACGCTGCTGCGCTCCGCGGAAGCGGCGGGCGTGGACGGTGTGATCTATCCGGAGCGGGGAGCCGCCCCGCTGTCCGCTGCGGCCGTCAAGGCAAGCGCCGGCGCGAGCGAGCACCTCCTGCTTGTGCGGGTCGAGAGCCTGGGCCACGCGTTGCGGGACCTCCAGGCTCGTGGCCTCCACGTGGTCGCGGCCGACCAGGACGCACCGGCATCCGCCTGGGAGACGGACCTCCGCGGTCCTTTGGCCGTGGTGGTGGGCAGCGAGGGTGAAGGGATCTCCGGCGCCACCCGTCGGCGGGTCGACCTGCTGGTCAGCTTCCCGATGGCAGGCCGTGTCGCCTCGTTGAACGCCGCCACCGCCGGCGCATTGCTCCTGTTCGAGATCGTTCGGCAGCGGCTCAGCGCGTAGGTATTGCTCGGACTGGCAGACTGCCGTCAACTCACCCCATCGTGCATCCAGCGAAGAGGAGGTCGCGGCTATGCCCATGTATCTCTCGCGATTCAGCTACACGCCCGAGACATGGGCACGGCTCGCCAAGAACCCCGAGGATCGCCGAGCCGCGGCGACGGAATATATCGAGTCCGTGGGCGGCAAGCTCCATGGGTTCTGGTACGCGTTTGGCGAGCACGATGCCTGGAACCTGTGGGAGGCGCCGGACAACGTTTCGATGGCGGCGGTGGCCATGGCCATCGGCGGCGGCGGTGCGTTGAGCTCCTTCGAGACGGTCGTGCTTCTCACCGTGGAGGAGGCAATGGATGCGATGCGCAAGGCCGGCGAGATCCGCTACCGCCCACCGGGCACCTGAGGGGTCCATCCGCTCGGGCCAGGGTGCGGGAATTTCCTTCCCACGCGGGTCGGCGACGGGCTGATTGTGGCCCCATGATCCGCTTTCCGATCTTGACACCGCGACTCGTCATCCGTCCGATGCAGCCTTCGGACGCGGCTGACTTGCTCGAGGTGTACGGCGACGTCGAGACGATGCAGTTCCTGACGCGCGCTGAGCACCTGCCACGTTCCCTGATTGACGCCCGAAAATGGATGGCACCCAAGATGGATCAACAGGAGCGTGACGGCATCAGCCTGTGGTCGGTCTGGCATCGGGCCGATGCCAGGGTGATCGGGGACTGCGGCCTCCAGTGGGAGGATGAGACGCACACCCTGCCTGGCCTGGGCTTCCGTTTCAACCGGGCCTATTGGGGTCAGGGGCTCGCATGCGAAGCCTGTGCGGCCTGCCTGAAGGCAGCCTTCGATGAGCTAGAGGTCTCCCACGTGGTGTGCGGCACCGATGTCAACAATGTCGCTGCCCGGCGCCTGATCGAACGCCTCGGGATGCGCTATGCCCGGAACGTCGATTGGTTCGGGCGCACGATGGCTGAATATGAGCTCAGCGCGGAGGAATGGGCGGCTCACGGAGACACGGCGAGGAAAGCCATGAGGTGCGGGACCGAGGCTTAAGCGGGTGACCGGCGACGCCAGCCGCTCGCCATACCCAGTCGGGCACTCGCCGACCAGATGGCGGGAGGCGCGCTTGCCACGACCCAGGCGGCGGGATCGGCAATGGCTGCCTGCACGGCGGGCAACATCACGGCCGATGCTAGTTAGCATCGGCCACCATCGTCAGCGGGAGCAAGGATTAGAGTCCAACAAGTGAGCCGGTGGCTCGACTACTTATCCCCCCGATAGTCGGTCCGCCGGCTCATCTGTTCACCCCCTGCACCCCAACCCCCGGGATGCGTCATGCAGTCATACCGCAAGGACCTTGCCAGCCACCTTGCAATGGTCATTGTCTGGCCTGCCGGGAAGCCGGAGCCGGCGTGGACGCCGGCCCCGGCCACCGACGAGATGGCCTTCCGGTCACCGGTCGATGACGTCGATGAGATCCGTGCTGAGACTGAGACACTGGCACCTCGCCACGGGGAGTCCCTCGGCTGCGACTGCGAGATCGTTATCCTGGTGAAATGGAGAGGACACCATCCAGTAGGGCCATTTCGAACAGTTGACCGACAGTTAGGCTGTCACTTTGGCTGTCAAACGCCACAACGCCCCTCCCCGCCGGACGGCTCGGAGGGGCGATTGCGTCCGTAGAATGTGCCCCAGCGCCGACGTAGCTCAACGGTAGAGCAGCGGTTTTGTAAACCGCCGGTTGTGGGTTCGATTCCCTCCGTCGGCTCCAGTTTTCTCGCACGAATGCGGCTCTCAGCTCAATGCCCGGCCTGGCCGTAATGCCACAGATACTGCCTAAGTAGGGCGGAACCGATATAGGTGAGGGAGGGAATCCAATGCTGCCTTCGGGCCGGCCGCCGCTAAGTTTGGCCATCCTTGTGGACACCGAGAACGTCCGAAAGACGCTGCAGCTCAACTTTGGCAGCACCGATCTCGCGCGGCTGGCGTCGCCGGCCCTCCTCGAAACCCCAGAGCCCAACTGACTTCCGGCACCGCTGCGTAGGGACGTCTAGCACTGGTGTGGGTCGTTGGGGCGTGCGATCA
>DASSCW010000340.1:0-4045 GCA_035697465.1 Candidatus Limnocylindria bacterium
AACATATCTGTCACGCAGGGTGATCACGGATAGATCGCCCCACACAAAGCATCCGCAGATCGATTAGGGCACGCGACATGCAAGCTCCGCCGTGTGTTGTGCGCAGGTGTCCACCCTGCATCGCTACACGATGGCCGATTCGGTAAGGGGATCCCTGGACGGGAATTGGCTGCGGCGCGGAGCCAGCCAGATGCCTACTGGCTGGCGTCGATCGCGCGCTGATATCGCCTCGTCAGCTTGCGCAGCGCGTCCACCAGCTCTGGCGAGTCCACGATGGTGAAGTCCGCGTCCAGCATTCCCAGATAGAGGGCGAGCATCTCCGGATGGTCCGAGCCCGGCTCGAACGCGCATCGGTCCTCGTTTAGGGACTGCACCTCCACGGGGATCGGCAGCCGACCTCGCACGTACGCCGCGGGTGCGTGCACGATCACCCGCGTCCGGTACCGCCAGGTCGCCTCGCCGACTCCGCGTGCCACCTGCGCCGCGATCTCCGGGTCGGGCGGTAGGGCACGGGGCGTGAAGCGCGGCCCCGTAGGCGTCCGCGGCTCGATCCGGTCGACCCGGAATGTACGCCAGTCGTCTCGGTCCATGTCCCACGCCACCAGGTACCAGCGCCGCCGGTCGTTCACCAGGCGGTACGGCTCCACCGTGCGCCGACTGGCCGCCCCGGAATGCGTTCGGTAGTCAAACCGGAGTCGCTCATGGTCCCGACACGCGCTGGCGATCACGGTCAGCACATCTGGATCCACCTGCGGGCCGTGCGACGGCATCGGCAGGGTGGACGACTGGAACGCGCTGATCCGATGGCGCAGCCGCGCGGGAAGCACCTGCTGCAGCTTCGCCAGCGCACGCACCGAGGTCTCCTCGATCCCCGCGATCGAGCCGCACGCGGCGGTACGCAGTCCGACCGCGACCGCTACCGCCTCCTCGTCGTCGAGTAGCAGCGGCGGCAGGGCACCGTCTGTGCCGAGCCGGTACCCGCCGGCCACACCCGGCCGCGCGTCGACCGGATAGCCGAGCCTGCGCAATCGGCCCATGTCATTGCGGATGGTACGAGTGGTGACGCCGAGCCGGGTGGCCAGCTCGGTACTGGTCCAGTCGCGCCGAGCCTGCAACAGGGACAACAGGCGCAGCAGCCGCGCGGAGGTTCCCAACATTCTTCGATCCTGACGGCAATCTCGGACCTGTCCTTTCCCAAATTGATCCTAGTCTTCTCCCCGTGAGCACAACAGCTCCTGGTTAAGTGAAGCGCCGGTCCGTACCGGCCCGAGGACAAGGAGAACTGCGATGAGCGACGGCATCCGGCCCTTCCGCATCGAGATCCCCCAGGCCGACCTCGACTACCTGCACGACCGGCTCGCCAACGCCCGCTGGCCCGGCGAGCTGCCCGGCGTGGGGTGGACCCGCGGCATACCGCTGGGCCATCTGAAGGAGCTCGCCGAGTACTGGCGCACGCAGTACGACTGGCGCGCCCAGGAAGCGCGGCTCAACCAGTACCCACAGTTCACTACCGAGATCGACGGCCAGCGCATCCACTTCCTGCACGTCAGATCCGACCAGGCCGACGCGAAGCCGCTGCTGATCACGCACGGCTTCCCGAGCTCCGTCGCCGAGTTCCTGTACCTGATCGAGCCGCTGGTCAACCCGGCCGCGGGCCAGGCCTTCCACGTCGTCGCGCCATCCCTGCCCGGGTACGCCTTCTCGACCCCGCTGGCCGCGACCGGCTGGGCGATGGGTCGTACCGCACGCGCCTGGGTCGAGCTGATGCGCCGGCTCGGCTACGAGCGGTACGGCGTGCACGGCGGCGACGTCGGCGCCGGCGTGTCCGCCATGGTCGCCGGCCTCGACGGCGAGCATGTGATCGGCGTCCACGTGGTGACCGATCCGCTGACCGCCGCGAACACCGCGACCTTCCTACCCGGGATGGCCGACCGGCTCGACGAGAACGACCCGGTCGACAAGCTGATCCTGGACCGGATGGACGCGTTCAAGAAGGAAGGTTCCGGCTACCTGGCGATCCAGAACAGCCGGCCGCAGACCATCGGCTACGGCCTGGTCGACTCACCGCTGCTGCAGCTGGCCTGGATCGCCGAGAAGGTCCACGAATGGACCGACCTGCCGGTCGACCGCGACCAGCTACTCACGACGGTCAGCCTGTACTGGTTCACCGGCTCCGGCGCCACCGCCGCGCACACCCTTTACGAGCAGGCGCACTCGTCAGACTGGGGCGCGCCGCCAACCGTACCGCAGGGCTTCGCGGTCTTCGGCGCCGACGAGACGGTACGCAGGCTGGTCCCCGCGCCCGCCGACACGCACTGGACCGAGTTCCAGCGCGGCAAGCACTTCCCGGCGATGGAGGCCCCCGCTGAGCTGGCGGCGGACCTGCAGGCCTTCTTCGGGCCGCTGCCGTGACCGATGTCCTGAGCCAGCGTGGTCTCAACCGGGCCACGCTGGCTCGCCAGTACCTGCTGGAACGCGCGCCCGCACGGGCGATCGAGGCGATCGAGCACCTGGGCGGGATGCAATCCCAGGCGCCGCTCGCCCCGTACGTGGGACTGTGGACCCGCCTGCAGGACTTCGCGCCGGACGAGTTGTCGGCGCTGACCGAGGAACGTCAGGTGGTACGGCTGCACCTGATGCGTAACACCGTGCATCTGGTCAGCGTGCGCGACTGCCTGGACTGGCGCACGTTGTTCTACCCGCTGCACGCCGCCGAGTTCAGCGCGCACTTTCGCCGCGGTACCGAGGGAGTGGACCGGGACGCGCTGCTCAGGCAGGCAAAGCGGCTGCTGGAGGAGCAGCCGCGAACCCGTAGCGAGCTCGGCAAGCTGCTGTTCGCGGAACGCTGGCCGGACGCCGATCCGAGCGCGCTGGCCTACGCGGCGACGCATCACATCGCGCTGTGCCAGGTGCCACCACGGGGCATCTGGGGCAAGAACGGTCCTGCGGCATGGGCACCGGTGGAGAGCTGGCTGGGCGCGCCGCTGCGCTCAGTGCCGGTGGATGCGCTGGTACTGCGCTATCTCGGCGCATTCGGTCCGGCGAGTGTCGCCGACATCCAGTTGTGGTCCGGGCTGACCCGGCTGGGCGAGGTAGTAGAGCGGTTGCCATTGCGGACGTTTCGCGGAGAGGCGGGGCAAGCGCTGTACGACCTACCCGACGCGCCCCGGCCTTCTGAGGACATGCCCGCCCCGCCGCGCTTCCTGCCCGAATACGACAACCTGCTGCTGTCACACAAGGACCGCACCCGAGTGATCCTCGACAACCGCTCCGTGCCGCTCCCGCCGGGTAACGGCGCGACGGCCGGTACCTTCCTGGTCGACGGCATGTGGCAGGGCAGCTTGCAGATCCGCGACCAAACACTGCGCATCCTGCCGTTCACCAAGCTGCGCCGCGCGGACCGCGAGGCGCTGCTGACCGAGGCCGCACAGTTATGCGCTTTCGTTGCCCCCCAAGCGAAGTACGACATCGTCTTCAACAACCGTAGGTCGTTGGCCGGTCCGTCGGTCGTCGCGGACCCACCGCGCCGCACAGCTGTACCAGCATTGCGGACCGATGCCCTCACCGACACGCTTGACCAGGCCCCGAACGACCTCAGCGAGGTGACCGAGGCGGTACTGGGTCGTACGTGACGAGCAAGAAAGCCGAGCAGATCGGCGGACATCCCACGACCCGCTCCCAGGCCGGCGGTGACGCTTCGTGACGAAGTCGCCACCTCAAGAGCGCCTGCCCTCCCCGCAGCAGTTCTCATCGACATCGCGCAAGTGCCAAATAGGCGTCAACTCATTTGAGAAAGCGCCATTTGTGATGAGAGCTTACACAGGCGTCGAGTTGATAGCCCGCACCAGGGCCGGCCAAGTCTTCCGCAGCAAACTGCCGATTTGCCGCGGCGACAGCTTGTTGGCGACGGCTGGGCCTGGGCTGTCGTGACCGTGTGGGACGCTCGAGCTGCCCGCGTTTGCTGCGACAGCCAGGAGAGGGGGTCCCCGTGGGGAAGGTCGTGCGACTCCCAGGCGGCACAATGACCCTCCAGGCTGCCGTCGAC
>DASSCW010000341.1:0-7161 GCA_035697465.1 Candidatus Limnocylindria bacterium
TGACCGACGAGCCGGAGCGATCCCACAGGGAGAATTGGGCGCTGATGGTGGGTTCCTGGTCGATCCGGGCCTGTACCTGCACCGGCCCGTCGGTGGACGTGTCGTTCGGGACGTGGAATGCGATCTTCTCGCCGTACACACCCGGATCCATGCGAGCCGCAACCCAGGCGATCATGTTTGGGCGCCGTTCAAGGACGAGGGGCTGGATGAGGACGAACTCGGCGGCATCCTCCCCGGGGATGCGCATGATCACGTAGTACGGCTCCATCGCCGTGCCGCTGCCCTCGGTGGGGTCAGGCGGGATCGCCCAGCGGTCGTTCTGGCTGTAGTACGTGTTTGCACCGGCATCGGTCGGCTGCAGGTGGTAAAGCTGGTACGCGATGTTCTGAGCGATGAACAGGTCCTCGGGGTAGCGGAGGTGAGCGAGGAGCGCCTGCGGCATGGCCTCCATCGGCTCGAACAGGTCCGGGAAAATGCGGGCGTAGGCCTGCACGATCGGCTCATCTGGCTCGACGATGAAGAAGCGGACCGTGCCGTCGTAGGCGTCCACCACCACCTTGACGCTGTTGCGCACGTAGTTCGCCCCGGGGAACGGGCTGCCCTCGCCCTGCGGCTGCGCGTTCGGATAGCGGCCCGTCGCGGTGTAGGCGTCCCAGACCCATAGCAGCTTGTCGTCGGCGCTGACGAGGTAGGGATCGCCGTCGTAGGTGAGGAAGGGCGCCAGCTCGTGAACACGCTCGTAGATCGAGCGGTTGAACAGGATCTGCGACTCGCCGGTCAGCTGGTTGCTGATCAGCAGGTTCAGGTCGCCGAAACGGGCGGCAAACAGGAACCTGGCGATCGGGTTCCCGATGTCAACGCCAGTGGATCCCTGCCAGGTCGTGGTGGCGGCGTCCGCCGCCTGGTTCAGCGGGTAGTCGAACTCCTCGGTGCCGGTGCCGGTCACCACGTAGGTGGTCGTCGCCTCGCCGAAGTAGATCCTGGGCTGGCCGACCGGCAGCTGGGGCTCCTGGTTGATGCCGCTGACCAGGTAGTCGGGCTGGCCCTGTGGTGTCACCGCGTCGACCGGCACGGCGGTGATGCCGAAGCCGTGTGAGTAGACGAGGCGCTCGTTGGTCCACGTCCGCGCGTCACTGGCAAGCTTCTCGATGTTCAGTTCACGCGCGCTGAGCATGATCTGCCGCTGCTCGCCGTTGATCTCGTAGCGGTCGATGTCGACGTCCAGGAAGTCGTAGTACGGGTAGATGATCTGCTGCTGCCCGAACGTGGTCAGCAGGGGGCGGTAATCCCACAGCCGCAGGTTGTCGATCGTGGCCGCGTCGTTCTCGAACACCGGTTCGTTCAGCTGCTGCGCCCCGGTGAAGTTGCGCACCTCGATCTCGTCCAGCTCGAACGCCGCTCGGGTCGAGGCGATGTGCGCCGCGATGTAGTCCCTCTCCAGATTCTGCTCGTTCGGGTTGACCTGGAAGTTCTGGACGTAGGCGGGATACAGGCCGCCGACCAGGATCGAGAGGGCGAACCAGGCGCCGCCCGCGAGCACCAGCGCCCAGAGGGTTCGGAACCAGATGTTGAGCAGCAGCAGGCCGGCAGCCGCCAGCGCCACGAAGGTGAGGATCACCTGCGCCGGCAGCTGCGCGTTCATGTCCGTGTAGGTCGCGGCCTGGATCGATGAGTAACCGCTGCTCGAGTACGACAGCTCCGGGATGTCGAGTTGGTAGCCCGTGGCGATGACGACCAGCAGCAGGGCACCGAGGATCGAGAGGTGCGCCCGCACCGGGGCAGTGAGCCGGAACTGCCAGCGCAGCGCGCCGGCGGCGTAGGCACCCAGGCTGAGCAGGACGATGGCGATCAGGCTGGCGATGCCCCAGCCCTGGAGGAAACGCCAGAACGGGAGGTCGAAGACGTAGAAGCCGACATCCCGGCCGAAGTTGGGGTCGGGGGTCCCGAAGTCGCCGCCGTTGGCGTACAGCAGGATCGTCTGCCAGCTGCCGCTCCACGACGCCGCCGAGATGAGCGCCAGCAGCAGCGCCACCGCGATCAACCCCAGCGTGATGACGCGGGAGGCATCCGGAATCTCGAACTGCCCGATGCGCCGGATCGGCACCTGCGGCGCGATCCGGCGAGCCAGCCAGATGCTCGCGATCGCAGGCACGGCGAACGCCACGAACCCGACAGCGAACAATCCCACCTGCGCCCAGAGCCGAGTGGTAAGGATGCTGGTGCGATCCAGGGCGTCGTACCACATCAGGTCCGTGGCCAGGTCGACGGCCCGGCCGAGGAATGTGAAGAGGAACAGCGCCAGCAGCACGAGGCCGGTGATCAGGATCCAGCGGCGGGAATTTCCTGGCTGGCGACGCTGTGGGAAACGCAGTGGGTCGTCATCTGGCGGCGGCGAACCGTTGCCACCTTTACCGCCGTCTTCGCTGGCATCCGGTCGGATGCGGCGGGGGCGTGGTGGCAGCGGGCGGCCCTCACGCCGCGCGTCCTGCTCGGCCTGACGGCGCTGGAGCTCCTCGAGCAGTCGGTCGAACCAGGTGGACATCGGCCTGCGCATCGTAGCCACCATCGGGCAGGTTCGCTCATCGGCCCGTGGCTCGTAGAATCCATGAGCGATGCGAACCTTCGACGAGCTCGAGGAGCTCTGGTCGGCCGTCCCGCCTCCGCCGCGCGATCGCGGCTCGGTCAAGCTGCTCTGCGTGCGGGTCGCGCCCGGCAACCACAAGACGCCGCAGGAGGTGAACCTGTCGGTCGAGCATGGGCTGGTTGGCGATCGATGGTCAGCGGCGCCGGAGAAGGATCCGGATCGCGAGTCACAGGTGACCGTCATGAACGCCGCCGTGGCCGAGCTGGTGGCAGCCGGCATTCAGCCGCTGCATGAGGCCGGCGACAACATCCTGGTCGACCTCGACATCGGCTTCGACAACCTGCCGGCGGGCAGTCGCCTGCGCGTGGGAGATGCGATCCTGGAGATCACTGCCACGCCCCACGCTGGCTGCAGCAAGTTCAGCGACCGATTCGGGCAGGACGCTTTGCGCTGGGTCAACTGGCGCCACTGGCGCGAGCGGCGCCTGCGCGGCGTGAACACCAGGGTCGTGCAATCCGGGCGGGTCCGAGTCGGCGACCAGGTGGAGCGGCTCCCCGACTAGAGGTCCAGCCCGCTGGTCGCGGTTGGCTGCGGAACTGGCTGAGACGATGGGCCCCCGTCATATACAGGCAGCGGACCGGTGAGCAGGACGGATGCGGCCATCAGCGCGCTGATCAACAGCGCACCCACGAAGGTGGCGGCCGTGGCGACCACTGCGGTGTGCAGGCCGTTGCGGTGTGTGGCACGCGGCAGCGGCAGAGATGCGGCTGACCTGGGCTGGGCGATGGCTGGCATGGTGCTGACCCCTTCGGTGGTTGCGGGAGTTCGACTCCAGCACCGTAAGGCGCGCCCTTCGCTCCCATCGAGCGGGGCTACCCGTGATCGGCGCCGCCCGATGCAGGGGATTTCCCCCTAGGCGCGCTCGCGGCCCGGTGCGACCATGCGGTGCACCTGCTCCGCCCACGGAGGAACTGAGTCATGGCCGCCGACCCGAGCCCTGCCGACGCGGTCGCTGCCGAAGCGACCCCCGCCGATGCTCGTCGCGCCGCCTGGATCGCAACCGCCTTCGGGGTCTGGATCGTCTGTGGGCTGCTGCTGGTGCTGTGGGCAATTCAGAGCGGGCGCTCGCCCGACCCAGCGGCCTCCGTGTACCACATCCCGTTCTATCTCGGTTTGGCGGCGCTCGGCGCCTTCGCCATTGGACGGCTTGTCCGCGCCATCCGGCGTGGCGCGGGGTGGCGCCAGGCGTTTCCGCCGGGATACGGCTCGCTCGGTGCCGGCCTGCTGGCTGGACTTGCGGCGCTGATCCTGGATGTGGGGTGGCGCGAGGGCGTGGGAATCGGCTTCGGCATCGAGGGCGTGTTCGCGCCCAGCCGAATCCTGGTCGCCGTCGCGGTGGTGCTGATCGCCATCACTCCACTTCGTGCGGCGCTTCAACTCGGGGCTGTCGCGGTCCCGCGGGTTGCGGTCGTGCTATCCGGCGCCCTTGCGCTGGCGGCGGTGAGCTGGGTAGGCGGCTTCCAGCCGGCCCAGAGTCCCTGGATGGAACGTTCCGGCCAGTTCGCATGGGGCAACAGCGAGATCTGGGTCATGGAGGCCGACGGGTCTCGGCAGACGCGACTCGTCGAGGAAGCGGATCCAGAGGTGGGTCTCGGGTACGCCAGCTGGTCGCCCGATGGCTCCCGGATCGGCTACTCGCGCTTCACCATCCCCGACGCCGACAACGCGCGCAGCGACGCAGCGGTGTGGACGGTCAACCCCGACGGGACTGACGCGCGGATGGTGGTGGATGGCGAGGGGATGCAGTGGATCCCCCGCTTCTCGCCGGATGGTGCCTGGGTGGCATACACGCAGGACCCGATCGGGGGGCCGTGGGTCAACTCGGGACCAGTCGGACCTGGCCTGGGGGCTGGACCCGGGGGCGGTGGCGCCGCTGGCCCGCTGACGGTCCCCACGCCGAATGCCGACATCTGGCGCGTTGCGGCCAACGGCGGAGGCTCGCCCGAGCGACTGACCGACAGCCCGGGTGATGACCGCGCACCGGTCTACTCGCCAGATGGGTCGCAGATCCTGTTCGACTCCACCCGTGACGGCAATACCGAGATCTACGTCATGGATGCCGAGGGCGGCAACCAGCGTCGCCTGACGAACGACCCCGCCGACGACTGGGGGGCGACCTGGTCACCGGACGGGACCTTCATCGCGTTCAACTCGTTCCGGAACGGTCTGTTCGACATCTGGATCATGCACGCCGATGGCAGCGGACTCCGGCAGGTGACGATGGGATCCCCGGGCGACGGGAGGGTGGCCCCGAGCTGGTCGCCGGATGGAAGCAGAATCGCCTACACCTATCGCCTGGACGACCGGCCCGGCGAGATCTGGTCCGTGGAAGCAGCGGGTGGGGACGAGCTGAACCTCAGCCGCAGCCCGCAGTCCGCCGACGAGATGTGGACCGGTGGCTGGGGTCCGGATGGTCGCATCGTGTTCAGCCGCGGCATCGCCAACATCGCTGAGACGAGCGGTCTCGTGCGCCAGGACCTGGGTGTCGCCGCGATGCTCCTCTCCGTCCTGGTGGCCGCCGCCGTCGTGGTGGCCGTCGCGCGGACAGGGCCCCCGTTCGGATCGTTCACGTTGCTGATGGGCATCGGCATGATCCTGGTGGCCGCGCCAATCGAGGCCTGGCGGTTCATTCCGGTTGGTGTGGTAACGGGCCTGGTCGCGGACATCGCGACCTACGCCGGGCCGGCGCGATGGCGGAGTCGCATTGCCGGAGCGGCGGCAAGTGGCGCGTTCGTGCTGGCGACGGCAGGCGTCGTGCTGGCAACCACGGGGCTTGGCTGGACGCCGACATTGCTGCTCGGGGTCGCGACCGCGGCGGCCGCACTGGGTTGGGGCGTCGGAGCGCTCGGCGACAGCTCAGCGGCGACGGGAGCTGGCTCGGGCGACGCGTGAATCCGCGCCGAGGCGACCTCCTGCTGCTGGCGGCCATCGGGGTCACTCTCGCCGCGATTGCCGCATTTGCGCCGTTCATCTACGCGTATCAGCTGCGAACGCCGCTGAATCCGCTCTTCGCCACCGCCGCATTCGGCGGCGAGCTGTTATGGGTCGCGGCGATGCTGGCGACCTACTGGCGGAGCCCAGGCGGCAGGATGTGGAAGCTCATCCTCCTCTCCCGCGTCGTCGCCGTCATCGCGGTCATCTGGGTCGTGAACACGGCGCTGACCTGGACGCTGTGGCAGATGTCGATCGGGCTCGGGACTGTTGTGTTCGCGCACCTGGTGCTCGCGTTCCCGAGCGGGCGGCTGGCGAGCCGATTCGACCGCGCATTGATTGTTGGCGCCTACGTCACCTTGCTGGTCGCGCGGCTTGCGTGGGTGCTCGTCTGGGACCCGCAGGCCACGGAGTGTTTTCCGCTGTGCGAGGTGAATCCGTTTGTGCTGTGGCCGAACGAGGGCCTGGCCTGGCTCTTTGGGCCGGGCGTGGTTGGAGTGCTGATCCCAGTCCTGGCCCTCGGTGTCATCGGCGGCCTGTGGAGACGCTGGGCGAGAGCCAGCCCAGCCCTGCGCAGGACCCTGCTCCCCGTGGCGCTGGTTGCTCCCATCGAGCTGGGCATCAGTGCGGTGCGGTTCGTGGCAGCGATCAACCAGGACACATGGGAGACGGTGGGCGTCGCGATCAGCACGTCGCCACTCGCCTTCATTCACGCCCTCATCCCAGCAGGATTCCTGGCGGGCCTGCTCGCGACGCGCCTGGCTCGCGGCGCGATTGCCGACCTGGCAGTGCAACTCTCCCGCGGTGTGCCGCTTGGCGGCCTGCGCGAGATCCTCGCGCGTGCGCTCCGGGATCCGACCCTTGCGCTCGCCTTCCCGTCCCCGGCTGGCGCCGGCTTTGTCGACCCCGAAGGGCGGCCGATCGACGTGCCGGCCGCGGCCGATGCCTCGCGCGGCGTCGCACGCCTGGAGCGCGACGGCGAGCTCCTGGCCACGCTGGTCTACGACCCAGCCATCGAGGTCGAGGATCCGGGGCGCGTGCAGGCGGTCGCTTCGGTCGCGGGGATGGCGCTCGTGAACGAGCGCTTGGCGGCACAGGTCCGGGCCCAGCTGGAGGAGGTCCGCGCATCGCGTGCACGAATCGTGGAGGCGGCCGACGTGGAGCGCCGCCGCATCGAGCGCGACCTGCACGACGGGGCCCAGCAGCGACTCGTCGCGCTGGCGATGCGCCTTGATCAGGCACGAGGGCAGGCGATCGGGGCGGGCGAGGTGATCGACTCGACGACGAACGAGCTCATGCAGGCGATCCGCGAGGTGCGTGACCTGGCCCGAGGCCTCCATCCCCCGATCCTGACCGAACGCGGCCTGGCGGCCGCTGTCGAAACGCTCGCGGAGCGGGCTCCAATTCCGGTGCGCGCCAGCGTCATCGAACGCCGGCTGCCGGCGGAGGTCGAGGCCGCGGCCTACTTCCTTGTCGCCGAGGCGCTGACCAATGTCGCCCGCTACGCCGGGGCGACGATGGTGCGCATCGATGCCGTGGTGGAAGGAGGGGAGCTGCTGGTCACCGTGGCGGACGATGGGCGTGGC
>DASSCW010000342.1:0-3423 GCA_035697465.1 Candidatus Limnocylindria bacterium
GAGGTGAGTCGCAGCGCGCCAGGTTCGACCCCGACCGAGAGCTTGCGCTGAAGGCGGATCACTACGTCGGACTCACCTTCGACTGGCTCGGCACCCCGCGAACCTCGAAGAAGGCGTGGTTCAAGCAGCGGGTCTACGTCGACTCCAGCTCACGCGCCGTCATCAGCGGACGCCCGTACTTCCTCGTCACCTCCGGCAGCCTGGCCGGCTACTGGATCGCCGACACGGACCGCGTCAACTACCGCTAGGCGGGGACCTGGCCGAAATGGTCGGGGGGCTCCGCAGCGTAGAATCGGCGGCGATGTCGATCGCCGCCGCTCGCCGGCCCGACGGACGAGCCGCCGCCCAGCTGCGGCCCGTCAAGATCGTGGCCGACTACCTCAAGTTCGCCGAGGGGTCGGTCCTGATCCGCGTGGGTGACACTCGGGTCATCTGCGCGGTCACCATCGAGGACCGCGTTCCAGGCTGGCTCCGTGGGAAGGGCCAGGGATGGGTCACCGCCGAGTACAGCATGCTGCCGCGAGCCGGCACGGAGCGCAGCCAGCGCGAGGCCAGCACAGGGCGCGTCGGCGGACGCACGCACGAGATACAGCGCCTGATCGGCCGCGCCCTGCGCGGCGTGGTCGACCTGGCGAAGCTGGGGGAGCGGACCGTCACCGTCGACTGCGACGTGATCCAGGCGGATGGCGGCACTCGCACCGCCAGCATCACCGGCGCCTATGTGGCCCTGGCCCGCGCGCTGAAGAAGTTCGGCATGGGACACCTGCTCACCGGCCAGGTGGCGGCGGTGAGCGTCGGCATGAGCGGCGGCACGCCGTTGCTCGATCTGAACTACGTCGAGGATTCTTCCGCCGACGTCGACTTCAACGTGGTCATGACCGATGACGAGCGCTTCGTCGAGGTGCAGGGCACAGCCGAGCACAAGGCCTTCGACCGCGGGCAGATGAACCAAATGATCGATTTGGCCGCCGCCGGGATCCGGCAGCTGTTCGAGCTCCAGCGCGCGGCCATCGACGCACCGCCGGCGGAGTGACCGACCTTCTCCTGGCGACGACCAATCGCGGCAAACAGGCGGAGTTCGGTCGGCTCCTGCGGGGGATTCCGGGCCGGCTCGTCTTCCCGCAGGAGATCGACCTAAACCTGGACGTGCCTGAGCCACATGCGACGTACGCCGAGAACGCCACTGCCAAGGCCGATGCCTACTGCCGAGCCTCTGGGCTGCTGACCCTCGCCGATGACTCGGGTATCGAGGTCTCCGCGCTCGACTGGGGACCCGGCGTGACGACCGCGCGTTACGGCGGGCCTGACGTGCCGGATCGGGTTGGGCACCTGCTCGACTCCATCCAGGGCGCGACCCACCGGGCGGCGCGCATGGTCTGCCACCTCGCCCTGGCCATCCCGTCACCTGGCGGGGCGGCGCCGGCGATCGAGCTGTTCTCCGGCGTCGTCGAGGGGACCGTGTCCGCCGAGCGACGCGGCAGCGGCGGGTTCGGCTACGACCCGATCTTCCTCCTGCCATCGGGCCTGACCACCGCCGAGCTGCCCGAAGACGAGAAGGACCGCATCTCGCACCGTGGTCAGGCCGTGACGGCCGCCATGCCGCGTCTGCACGAGCTGCTGGCTCCCGGGACATGAACGTCCGCGCCCTGCTTCGCGGCTCGCTGCTCTACACCCTCGGCAACTTCCTGCCACGCGTCGGCCTGTTCCTGCTGCTGCCCGTCTACGCCGCGGCGATGGCGCCATCGGAGTTCGGCGTCCTCAGCCTGATGCTGTCGCTGGCCGGCCTGCTGGCCATCGTGTACCGGTTGGGCCTGGACGGCGCCCTGCTGCGGCTGCATTTCGACGTGCCGCCACCCCGGCGGCCCTCGCTCTACCTGAGCTCCGCGCTCACCACCCTTGGCGCGGCGGTCGCCCTCTCTGTTGTGATCGGCCTGCTCGTCGCGCCGTTCTTTCCTCGCATCTTCCCCGGGGTCGCGTTCGTCCCATATGGGGTGATCGTGCTGGCACTCACCGTCACCACCTCGCTGCAGTACGTGCCGGCGGTCCTCTTTCGGGCCGGTGAACGACCGGACCGGTTCCTCTCCTACGCGATCGGCGTCTTCGTGCTCGGAACGGTGGCCACCCTCTTCTTCCTGCTGGTCCTGCAGCGTGGCGCAGGCGGTGCGCTGGCCGGGCAGCTGGTGGGCGGGTTGGCTGTCGCGGCCATCACCGCCCTGATCCTGTCGCGCATGCCCCGAGCGCGCTTCGACGCCGGGCTGGTACGGGAGTCGCTCCGCTTCGGCCTGCCTCTCGTCCCGCACGGGGTGGCCGCCTGGATCCTGAACCTGTCCGATCGGCTGCTCATCGGACTCCTGATCGGGCTGCCGACGCTGGGCACGCAGGCGGCAATCGGCATCTACTCGTTCGGCTACGTGCTCGGCCAGGGCATTGCGCTGGTGGCCCTGTCCTTCAACGCGGCGTGGGTGCCGTTCTGGTACGCACGCGGCGACGGCGAGCGCGGACCCAGCCTGCTGCGCGAGGTGACGACGCTGTCAATGGGCGGCCTGGCGCTGCTGACGGTGATGGCCGCGTCGCTTGCTCCTGAAGTGACCCGCCTCTTCGCCAGCCTGCGCTGGGGCTTCAGCGCGCGCGCAGCCGGCGACGTCATCGTCGTGGTCTCGCTCGCCTCGCTGGTCTACGGGCTCTACTTCATGCTCGTCTCGACCATCTTCCTGCGGCGCCGCACGGGTGGCCTCCCCCTGCTGACACTGGCCGCCGGCGCTGCCAACGTGGCCAGCAACGTGGTGCTGATCCCGCGCTTCGGCATCGCCGGAGCAGCCTGGTCGACGGTCGTCGGCTACGGGACGCTGACGGCGCTCACCTGGTGGTATGCCGCCCGGGACTATCCGATCGGCCTCGACCTGCGGCGGCTGGCGGCGATCGGCGTTGGTGTGGCGGCGGCCATCCTACTGGCCAGGCTGGTGCGATGGGAGGAGAGCGGCCTGTGGCTGTCGACCGGGTATCACCTGGGCGTGGCAGCCGCCTTCGGGCTCGGGCTGGCGCCGCTGCTCCTGGGCCCGATGCGCCGGCTGCGTGCCCTTCTGGGGGCCGAGCGCCAGGCGGTGGCCGCGGCGGGCGCCGGTACAATGGGCCACCCCGAGGAGCACCCATGAGCGACGGTCCTGCGAGCATTCACCCGACCGCCGAGGTGGCTCCCGGCGCCGAGATCGGCATCGGCACCCAGATCTGGAACCAGGCCCAGGTGCGCGAGCGGGCGCGGATTGGCGCCGGCTGCGTCATCGGCAAGAACGTGTACGTCGATGTCGGAGTGTCGATCGGCGATCGCGTGAAGGTCCAGAACAACGCGAGCCTGTACCGGGGGCTCACGGTCGAGGAAGGCGTCTTCATCGGTCCGGGCGTGTGCTTCACCAACGACCGCCTGCC
>DASSCW010000343.1:0-3218 GCA_035697465.1 Candidatus Limnocylindria bacterium
AGTGAGGCTGGCGAGCACGCCCGGCAGGTGGGCCGCGAGGCCGGCCGCGCCGATGAACAGCCGGACGCCGCGGCCCTCCGCCTCGCCGACGTACGTCCGCAGCCTCTCGGCCTGTCGATGAGCGCTGATGACCGATGCCTCCCAGGCGATGTCATAGGAGTCGAGCACATCGAAGCAGCCCCTCAGCGAGGGCAGGTCGGAGCGCGAACCGCAGATGACGGCGACGAGCGGGGTGCTGGACATCGGGCGCCAAGGATAGGGCGCAATCACACGGCGCCGTGACTTACGACAGCACGCCCCGAACCAGGCGGCTCAGCCACGCCACGAGCGACGCCCGCCGCGGCTCATCCTCCTGGCGCTCGTGCCCGTCGCGGAGGAGGTCGCGCTCGATCTGCAGGCGCTCGCGGTACAGCACCTCCCATTCGTCCTCGGGCACCACCAGCGAGGCGAGACGCCGGTCGACCTCCTCCAGTGCGCGCGGCGCCTCGTCGGTAGGCCCGGAGGCGAGCGCCATCAGCCGGTCCTCCAGGCGCTGACCTTCCTTGGACGCCGTCAGGTAGGCCGCGGTGAACGGCATCCGGCTGGCGATCGCCGCCCTGGCCCGCGCTACCTCCTTCTGTTTCCCGGTGATGGCCACGTCATTCGGATAGATCGAAACGTCGACATCCGGGCCGCGCAGGACGAGCAGCCGATCCGGCACCAGGGAGCGGACGGCCGATCCGCCGACCAGCGCCAGCAGCTTCGACGGCGTCTCCACGATCCACGGCGCCCCTGCGCGCTCGACGCGCAGTCCGCTGGCATCGAGCGCCGCCTCCAGGTCGTCGGCCACGCGGTCGTAGCCGCCCGGCTGCACGATCATCGGGACGTGCGCATCCTCCCAGCGCTTGAGGATGCTACGGACCTTGCGCACCGGCGCCACCACGATCAGCACGGCCAGCGTCAGGGCCAGCACCGCGGCGTAGGGATAGCCGCGCAGGACCTGGAGGGCCACGGCGCCTGGGCTTGCCGGCCGGTCCCCAGCGTCGCTGAGCAGGAAGCCGCCGATCCCCACCAGCAGCGGCAGCAGCAGCGCGGCGCCAACCATGCCGACCCGCAGCGAGCCCCGATCGACCCAATCAGGCACGGGCAACGCGTCGATCAGCAGGTCTCCCGCTGGAGGTACCAGGGACCCCACGACGGCCACCGCCCACGCCACGGCGCCCAGGGCCACCGCCGCCAGCAGGAGCTGCTTCGACTGCGGCACCCGGCCGAAGAGCATGACGCTCGCCCAGCCGAACGCCATGGTCAGCAGCTTGCCGACGAAGCGGCCGAGGAGCGTGAAGATCGCGGCGATGAGTGGCATCAAGCAGATGTCCTGAGCAACCGCCGTGCCGCGGCCCCCGCGCCGGGCTAGCTGGCCACTTCACGCAGGCCGATATCCGTGCGGTGCTGCCCGCCGTCCAGCCGGCAGCCGGCGACTCCGGCGTAGGCGGTGTCACGCGCGGCGGTGAGGTCCGCGCCGAGCCCGACGAAGGTCACGACGCGGCCCCCGGCGGCAACGTATCCGCCGCCCTCGGCGCGCGTCGCAGCGTGGAAGCAGAGCAATGGCCCGTCGTCTCCCGGTCCGGCGGGATCGGCTCCTTCGATCGCCAGATCCGTCTCAGGCCGCTCGGGGTAACCCGGCGCGGCAATCACCACGCCGACGGCTGACCCCGAAGCAAGCGCCACCGAGCCTTCCATCGAGCCGCGGTCACCGGTCGCCGCGCCGAGCAGCGCCTCGGCACGCTGGCCGTCGAGCAGCGGCAGCAGGACCTGCGACTCTGGATCGCCGAAGCGTGCGTTGAACTCCAGCACCATCGGTCCGTTCTCGGTGAGCATCAGCCCGGCGTAGAGCATGCCGCGGTACGGCATCCCGTCGCGCGCCAGCCGCCAGGCGATCGGCTCGAAGACCGCCGCCACGGATTCCTCGACCTGGCGCGAACCGAACCACGGCACCGGGGAGTAGGCGCCCATCCCGCCCGTGTTCGGGCCGACGTCCCCGTCACCCAGCCGCTTGTAGTCGCAGGCCGATCCCAGCGGCACCACGGCCTCGCCACTGACCAGCGCGAAGACAGATACCTCCCGCCCCGATAGCCGCTCCTCCAGCACCAGCCGCGAGCCGCGCGCGGCGCCGTCGAGCAGGGAGCGCACCGCGGCTTCCGCCTCTTCCGGCGTGTCGGGCACGACCACCCCTTTGCCCGCGGCGAGCCAATCGGCCTTGACCACGGGGAGGCGGTCCTGCGTGCGCACGTGGTCGAGCGCCGCATCGACATCGACGAAGGTCGCGCTCCGCGCTGTTGCCACGCCGGCGCGCGCCATCTGCTCCTTGGCGAACGCCTTCGACGACTCGAGCCGTGCTGCCGCGCGCGTCGGACCGAAGACGGGGATCGACGCGGTCACCAGCGCATCCGCCACGCCTGCCGCAAGGGGAGCCTCCGGCCCGATCACCACCAGGTCGTAGCGCTCCCTGGCGGCATGGCGCGCGACGGCCGACGGGTCGAGGATGTCCAGGTCAGCCACTGTCTCAGCCGCGGCCGGGGTGCCGCCGTTGCCCGGCGCGATCCGGACCTGGCGAACGCCCTCGTCACGGGCCAGGCGCCAGGCGAGCGCGTGCTCGCGGGCCCCGGAACCGAGGACCAGAACGTCCATGCCCTAGGGCGATGGGCTGGGGGAGGGCTCCACCGAGGCGCCGGTCAGCTCGGCCAGGGCCTCCAGGATCGGCGCCAGCTCATCCAGCCGCGCCTGGTAGGTGCCAAGGTCGCCCGCCTGGAGCGCGGCCTGTGCCTCCGTGTAGAGGCGCTGCGCCTCGGCGACCAGCCCGGCCACGTCTTCCGGCAGACCGCCGTTCCCGTCCGGAGGTGGCGGTTGTGCCTCGCCGAGCAGCTGCTCGAGTGCGCTCGGAATGTCCTCGGCGAACGCGATCTGCTCCTCGCTGACGACGATCACTCGCACGAACTCGGGGAATGGAGCGCCCGATGCCTGCAGGAAGATCGGCTCGACATAGATGAGCCCGTTCTCGCCGATGGGCAGCACCAGCAGGTTGCCCTTGATGACCGACGAGCCGGAGCGATCCCACAGGGAGAACTGGGCGCTGATGGTGGGTTCCTGGTCGATCCGGGCCTGTACCTGCACCGGCCCGTCGGTGGACGTGTCGTTCGGGAAGTGGAATGCGATCTTCTCGCCGTACACACCCGGATCCA
>DASSCW010000344.1:0-6329 GCA_035697465.1 Candidatus Limnocylindria bacterium
GTGCGAGGTCATCGGCGAGCCAGGCGATCTCCACCCGCGCAAGCAGTGCGGCCCAGGTGCGATACAGGTCGTGCGTTTCGGATACCAGCTCCGCCGCTCGGCTGGCGAAGGACTCGGCGGCTGGATTGCCCCGCCGTGCCATCAGGCGCCCCAGCACGGCATTGGCCAACGATGCATCGAGGGGATCCAGGCTTCCGTCGACGACCGTGAGCGCGTTGCGCGCGGCGGCTTCGGCCTCGTCCCAGCGGCCGAGGCCCAGGAGGATGTCGGCCCGGTTAGCGTCGATGTTGCAGCTGAGGACCTCGGTGCTGGCGGCGAAGCGCGCCAGCTCATCGAACGCGGCATCTGCCCGCTGCAGCTCCTGGAAGCTCGCGGCGCTGGCGGCCATATTGAAGAGAGCTCGATACACCGCGGACCATTGCCCGGTCGCCCGCGCGAGGGACAGGCTGCGTTCCAGATTCGCAAAGCCGTTCTTTTGGCCGAGCTGGAGCTGGGCACAACCGATGTTGTTCAGCGCCGGGACCCTCGCCGCGTCGTCATCCAGGCGGTCAGCCATCGCGAGCGACCGCTCGCCCCAGGCAATCGCTTCCTCGGAGCGCGCTTCCATGAAGAGCTGCCCGCTGAGGCCGCCGTAAGCCATGGCCAGCTCATGGCTCTCGCCAAGGGGCTCGAGGATGGTGACGGCCTCCTCGGCGAGCGCCATCGCACGTCGGAAGTCGGCCCGCCACATGGCCGATCGCGCGATCTTCCGCATCAGGTCGCCGACCTTGCGTGGGTCGTTGCCGTTCGCTCGGCGGAGTGTCAGGGCCTCCATCCACGCCTCGTCCGCCTCGACCCCGTCGGCGATCGCCATCTCGGCATCGCCCAGCTGTTCGAGCAGGCGCGCCCGCCGCTCGTCCGGCTGGGTGGCGAAGCGAAGCGATCGCCGAAGCTGTGCGATCCCTTCGCGGAACGCGTTATTGGCGATCGCCAGCCGAGCGGCCACAGGGGCGAACTCGAGGACCGCGGCACCATCGGCAGCCCCCTCAGCGTGGTGCGCCAGTCGGGCGGAATCGGTGACCCCGGCCCGGCGCAGGAGGGCGAGGACCGAGCGGTGCAGGCCGATGGCTCGGATTGCGGGCAGATCCTCGAGCACCGCAACCCGCGCCAGCTCATGTCGGAACGAGATGCCGTCCGCGTCTTGGACGACGAGACCGGCGGCAATCGCGTCGTCGATCCCCGGCAATGCTTCGCCGGCGACCGCTGCCAGCAACCACGGCTCGGTCCGGGACCCGAGGACCGCGGCCGCCTCCAGCGCGGTGCGCGCTCGGGTGTCGAGCTCGGCGATCCGGCCACGGATCAGGTCCCGGATAGTGCGTGGCACGGTCGTGCTGCTCGACGCGAGCATCTCCGAGGTGAAGAACGGGTTGCCGCCGGTCAGGCGATATAGCTCGTCCGGATCTACCGAGGATTCGGCCGCCATGGCGGCGACCGCGGAGCGGCTCAGCGGGGGCACCTGGATCTGCTGCGCGCTGGGGCTGGTGGCCAGCTGGCCAAGCAGCCTGGCCATCCCAACCGGTGGTTGGGACTCCTCCCGGTAGGTCAGTAGCAGAAGCGCCGAGGTCTCGTCGATGCGTCGCGCCAGCTGCCGGATCAGATCGATGGTGGCGTCATCGGCCCACTGGACGTCCTCGATGGCCAGCACTGCGGGTTTGCGCTGGTAGCAGCCCAGGAGGTGATCGCGGATCTCCTCGCGAGTGGCCGACCGCTGCAACAGGTCGGCGAGGCCATTGCCGAGTGCCCGCGCCAGGTCGTGGATGGGGCTGAGGGGGCGCGGCGTGGCGATTCCGTCGCAGTACCCGATTGCCGCGTCCAGGTTGTCCGGCACGTCCCTCAGGAAGGCGCGGAGCAGGGCGGTCTTGCCGGCGCCGGCTTCCCCCCGCACAAGCGCCAGGCGTCCCGTCCCCTTCGTGGCGTGGTTGAGAAGCTCGTCGAGCGCAGCCAGCTGCTCGGCGCGCTCGATGAGCGGCATGGCATCGCCGGCCGCGGGCGCACTGGACCGCGCGCGAACCTCGGCGCCGGCCACGTTCGGCGAGATCGCCATGGCGCCACCATAGCTGAATGCGTCAATGGCTTTCCAGCGCCATGCCGCCGTTCAGGTTGAGGCGTATTGTGTGACGTATGACACAGGTTGCAGAGCCACGCGCTGAGGGCGGCGCGGCGGATCTCGAGCGGGTCAATCACTGGATCGGCGGTCGTCGCGTGGCCGGTACGTCCGACCGCAGCGGTCCGATCTACAACCCTGCGACGGGTCAGGTTGCTCGTGAAGTCGACTTCGCTTCCGCCGAAGAGGTCGACGCGGCCGTCCACATTGCTCGCGAGGCGTTCAAGAGCTGGCGCGCGACGTCCCTCAGCCGGCGGACCGAGATCATGTTCCGGATCCGCAACCTGGTCGACGAGCATCGTCGGGACATCGCCGCCTTCCTCACGGCCGAGCATGGCAAGGTTCCCACCGACGCCCAGGGTGAGGTCGCGCGCGGCCTGGAGAACCTGGAGTTCGCGACCGGCATCCCTCACCTGCTGAAAGGCAGCTTCAGCGAGCAGGTATCCAGCGGCATCGACGTCTACCAGATCCGCCAGCCGCTCGGCGTGGTGGCAGGGATCACGCCCTTCAACTTCCCGGCCATGGTGCCGATGTGGATGTTCGCCAACGCGATCGCCTGCGGGAACACCTTCATCCTGAAGCCGTCCGAGAAGGACCCATCGGCATCGGTCTACCTGGCCGAGCTTCTCAAGGAGGCGGGAGTCCCCGATGGCGTCTTCAACGTCGTCCATGGGGACAAGGTGGCCGTCGACGCGATCCTGCACCACCCGGACATCGCCGCCATCTCGTTCGTCGGCTCGACACCGATCGCGCGCTACATCTACGAGACCGGCACGAAGAACGGGAAGCGGGTGCAGGCGCTGGGCGGGGCCAAGAACCACATGGTCGTCCTGCCCGATGCGGACGTCGGCATGGCCGCCGATGCCGCTGTTTCAGCCGCCTACGGATCGGCCGGCGAACGCTGCATGGCCATCAGCGTGGTGGTGGCCGTGGGCGACGTGGCCGACCCGCTGGTATCGGCCATCGAGGAGCGCCTGCCGAAGGTCAAGGTCGGGCCTGGTACCGATGAGCACGCCGAGATGGGGCCGCTCATCACCCGCGAGCACCGCGACAAGGTGGCGAGCTACCTGGACAGCGGCGCCTCGCAGGGAGCGACGCTGCGGGTCGACGGACGGCACCATCACCTCTACAAGGAGGGTGAGGGGTTCTTCCTCGGCGTGTCGTTGCTCGACCACGTGACGCCAGAGATGGAGTGCTACCGCAACGAGATCTTCGGCCCGGTGCTGGAGATCGTCCGCGTCCCGACCTACACCGACGCGGTGAACGTCATCGAGGAGAACCCATACGCCAACGGCACGGCCATCTACACCCGTGACGGCGGTGCGGCCCGGCAGTTCCAGTTCGACATCAACGTCGGCATGGTCGGCATCAACGTCCCGATCCCGGTGCCGGTGGCCTACTACAGCTTCGGTGGCTGGAAGTCGTCCCTGTTCGGCGACCTGCACATGTACGGACCCGAGGGGATCCAGTTCTATACGCGTGGCAAGGTGGTGACGGCTCGCTGGCCCGACCCGTCGACCTCGAAGGTCGATCTCGGGTTCCCGCGCACGCGTTGATGACGACGGACGCTCCGCGCCCCACATGACCGATCAATTCGAGACGCTGACCGTCCACGCCGGCTGGGAGCCGGACGAGGAGACCGGAGCGGTGGTGCCGCCCATCCAGATGAGCACTACCTTCAAGCAGGACGCGGTGGGCGAGACGCGTGGCGGCTTCGAATACGGCCGCTCGGACAATCCCACGCGGCGGGCGCTCGAGTCGGCAATCGCTGCACTGGAAGGCGCCACGCACGGATTCGCCTATGCATCCGGGCTGGCCGCCACGCAGAACCTGCTCTACCTGACCGAGCCCGGCCAGCGGATCCTCATGTGCGATGACGTGTATGGCGGCACCTGGCGCCTGACGGACAAGGTCTGGTCACGCTACGGGGTCACTGTCGATCCGGTCGACGTCGCCGATCCTGAGAGTGTTCGCCGCGCTCTGGCGCCAGAGGCATCCGGGGACCGCGGCCCGGTTGCCATGGTCTGGATCGAGACGCCCACCAATCCGCTCCTCAAGATCGCCGATATCGCTGCCGTCGCCGACCTGGCGCGGGCATCGGGCGCGTTGACGGTGGTGGACAACACGTTCGCCACCCCGTTCCTGCAGCGCCCGCTGGAGCTTGGCGCCGACGCCGTGCTCCACTCGGCCACGAAATACCTGGGCGGCCATTCCGACGTGGTCGGCGGCCTGGTGGCCACCAACCGCGACGACCTTGCCGAGCGGCTGCGGTTCCACCAGAACGCGGCCGGCGCGGTCCCGTCGCCGTTCGACTGCTGGCTGGTGCTCCGCGGGATGCGAACGCTGGCCGTCCGCATGGAGCGCGCCTGCGCGAACGCACGGGCGATCGCCTACTGGCTCGACGGCAGGTCCGAGGTTGACCGCGTCTACTACCCCGGCCTGCGCGACAACCCCCACCACGACCTCTGCGCACGCCAGATGCGGTTGCCGGGCGCAATGGTCAGCTTTGAGCTCCACGCCAATGATGAGACCGCCCGGCGCTTCGCGGCAGCCACTCGGCTCTTCACGCTGGCCGAATCGCTTGGCGCGGTGGAGTCGCTCATCGAGCTGCCGGCGGCGATGACCCACCTCTCCGTTGCCGACTCGCCGCTTGCGGTGCCGCCCGGGCTCGTGCGGCTGTCTGTCGGAATCGAATCGTCCGACGACCTGATCGCCGACCTGGAGGCCGCGTTCGCCAGCTCCGGCGTCGGCGGCGCATGACCGAGGAGCCACACCTTCCGCCGGACGGACCGACAGAGCTGGTGGAGGGGAGGGACGGCGAGATGGTCGAGCGCCTCTCGACCGGCACGGCCACCCTGCTCCTGGCCTGGCTGATCGGGACCGGGGCGGCGAGTGCGCTGCTTGCCGCATGGCTCCTGGCGGCGCTCTTCCTCCGGCAGCGACTCGGCGTGGGCGAGCTGTTCAGCGCAGCGGGCTTCTACGTTGCACTGTTCGGCGCCTCCGGCCCGATCCTGCTATGGCTGACCGGTCGCGCGCAGGGGCATTCGCTCGGCTGGTTCTGGCTGACGGCGGCGAAGATCGGTGTGGCGATGATCGGCAGCATCATCGCCGTCATCGCGCTCGGCGCGATCCTGCTCGGCGCGACGATCGGCAGCGGCTTCGTCCCGTTGGCCGGCGTGCTTGTCGCAGCCACGCTGTGCCTTACCGTGGTGTGGGCGCTGACTACCTGGTCCGCCGATCGCTACATCGCCCGCGCGAGGGTAGACGGAGGCGAAGAGAGCTCCTAGACGTCGTAGGTGCGGAGCGGCTCGGCGATCTCGAGCGGTCCGCTGAACTCGGTGGCGGCCTGCTCCATCGCCCACTCACCGCGGTCGGGCAGCGGGACGTGGGTCAGCAGCAGCCGCTTGGCGTTCGCATCGCGCGCGATGCGGCCGGCCTCGTGGGGCAGCAGGTGCCCACGGCTCCGTGGCTCGGGATCGTCCTCGGCCAGCGACCGCAGGCCCGCCTCGCACAGGAAGAGCTCGGCGCCATCGGCCAGGCGGGGAAGGGCAGGACATGGCCCTGCATCGGCTGAGTAGGAAAGGATCCGATCCGGATCCTCGTCCGTGCCGCGCGCGCTGATCCGGAAGCCCCAGGTGCGCACGAAGTGCTGCGTCTCATCCGGCTCCAGGCGTAGGTTGCCGACCTCGATCGGCCGCTTCCCATCGTGCTCGACGAAGATGAAGCTCTTGTCGAAGAAGTTCATGTACCCGGCGCCCAGCGCCATCTCGGCCAGCTGCGCAGTGGCGCCCGGCGGCACGATGACGAGCAACCGCTTCTTCGCCACATCGATCCACGGGTAGCAGTAGCGCAGCGTTACCAGGTCGAGGCAGTGGTCGGTATGCATGTGGCTGACGACCACGGCATCCAGCTCATCGGGCGTGTTGCGCCGCAGCAGCTGGGCGACCACTCCCGGGCCGACGTCCAGCAGAACGCGCGAACCGCCTCCTTCGACCAGATAGCCGGCGCATGCCTCTCCGGGATTCGGGCGTGCCGGGCTGCGGCCGAGGACGGTCAATCTCATGTGCGGCCGATCTTAGGGCGGCCGCTGACGACGGCGTCAGTCACAAATGCGACGCTAGCGAGCGTCGATCGGAACGTACGCGCGCTCCGTGGCCCCGGTGTAGATCTGCCGAGGGCGGCCGAT
>DASSCW010000345.1:0-2711 GCA_035697465.1 Candidatus Limnocylindria bacterium
TGACGCCTCCGCCGGTTGAGGTGCGGAAGCGGGTCCGCGCGCAAACGGGCCGATTATAGGGCCGACCTGCACGGTGGCCCAGCGGGCTAGACCGATTCCACCGCCATCGCCACCGCGCCGCCTCCTCCCAGGCACAGCGTCGCGAGCCCGCGACGGCCGCCCCGCCGGCGGAGCTCGTACAGCAGGGTGGTGAGCACCCTGGCGCCCGAGGCGCCGATCGGATGGCCCAGCGCGATCGCCCCGCCATTGACATTGACGCGGTCCCAGTCAAAGCCGAGGGCATTGCCATCGGCCAGCACCTGGGCCGCGAAGGCCTCGTTGATCTCGATCAGGTCGTAGTCGGCCAGCGATCCGCCGACCCGCTCGATGAGGCGCTTCACCCCGTGGATCGGTGCCTCGAAGAGCCATTCCGGCGCGACGTCGGCCTGCGCGTAGCCGGTGATGCGGGCAATCGGCTGCAGGCCATCGGCGTCGACAACGGCCCCCGAGGCGAGCACCAGCGCGGCGGCTCCATCGGTGATGCCGGGCGCGTTGCCAGCGGTGACGGTGCCGCCGTCCGGCTGGAACGCCGGCTTCAGGCGGGCGAGTGCCTCCAGCGACGTGTCGGAGCGGGGGTTCTCATCGGTGTCGACGGTGGTCGGGCCCTTCTTTCCCTCGACCTGCACCGGCACGATCTCGTCGCGGAAGCGACCCTCGTCCATCGCCGCCAGGGCGCGCTGGTGGGAGCGGAGCGCGAACTCGTCCTGCGCCTCCCGGGTGACGTCGTGCTTCTTCGCCACGCGCTCGGCGTGTACGCCCATGTGCACGTCGCAGCTCGAGCACCACAGGCCGTCGTGCACGGTGCTGTCGACCACGGTCTGATTGCCGAGCCGGTAGCCGGCCCGCGCGCCGGGCAGCAGATACGGCCCCAGGTTCATGTTCTCCATGCCGCCGGCCACGATGACGTTCGCGTCCCCGGCCCGAATGGAGGCCGCACCCAGCATCACGGCCTTCATCCCGGAGCCACACACCTTGTTGATGGTGGTGGCGCTCACACCTTCGGGCAGCCCGGCCTTCAGTGCTGCCTGGCGAGCGGGCGCCTGTCCGGCGCCCGCCTGGATCACCTGCCCCATGATCGCCTCGTCGATGCGCTCGGGCGCGATCCCCGATCGCTCCACCGCCGCGCGGATGGCAGTCGCGCCCAGCTCCGTGGCGGGGACGGTGGAGAGGCCGCCGCCGAACTTGCCGATCGGCGTGCGGGCCGCGGACAGGATGTAAACGTCGCTCATTTCAATGTCATGGTAGCGCCGCGCGGCCTGCGGAACTCCCTGCGTCGTTTTTGAACCATTCCCGGGGCGGCGCTCGTCGTTCTGGTCAGCAGGTCACAGCATGACGGGATGGGATGGTGGAACGGAAGCTTGTCGAGCTGGCGCGGAAGGGCGACAGGGTCGCCTTTGGCGAGCTGGCCATGACGCTGGGCGATCGGCTCCACGCGGTGGCGCATCGGATCCTGCGCGACCGAGACCATGCCGGCGACGTGACACAACAGGCTCTGGTGAAGATCTGGCAGGAACTTCCCGGCCTTCGTGATGTCGATCGGTTCGATGGTTGGGCCTACCGCGTGCTCGTCAATGCCTGCCGCGACGAGCTGCGCAAGCGGCGTCGACCGACAACCGATTACGACCTGCTGGGGACCGACGGATGGCTGCCCGATGCATCCGTGTCGGTCGCCAATCGCGATCAGTTGGATCGGGCTTTCGTGCGGCTCACGGCGGACCAGCGGTCCGTGGTGATCCTGCACTACTACCTGGACTACTCCCTGGCTGAGATCGCGACCATCGTCGACATCCCTGTCGGCACGGTCCGATCTCGGCTGCACTACGCGAAACGGGCACTCCGCGCCGCTCTCGAGGCGGATCGGCGGCCCGTGCTGAACGGAGGGCGGTCGTCATGACTGGTCGGGAGGACTTCGATCAGCAACTGCGGGACTGGAGCGACATCGGAGACGACAGGCTCCCATCTCGCTACCTGGAGGCCGCTCTCGGCCGAATTGAGACAACACCACAGCGCGGCGCCAGATGGTGGCCGCTGGAGGGATTCCTGATGAAGCTCAAGCCTGCGACGCCCATCCTGGGCATTGCCGCGGTGGTCCTGCTGGCCCTCGCTGCCTACCAGATCTTCGGCAGGTCCAACGTGGGCGACACCGACCCGACCCCTCGGGCCTACACGACCGAGGACCTCCCGAACATCATCATCAACGAAGCCACACTGCCCGATGGCGCAACCATCGGAGGCACCCGTTATGGTCGCCCGGTGCTCCTGGAGGCACTGCCGCCCAGTGGCGACGATATCGACGCCTCGGCAGTTGTCGACGGGCTCACGAGGGACGTCGAGTTCGAGGGGGAAGGGATATACACCACGTGGTCGGTGCTCTTCGAGACGTCAGCCGACGCCGAGCTGGCCTTCGACTTCATCGTCGCCGAGCACGAGTCGGAAGAGGGTTGGAATGTCGGGGCATCCCGGACTGACCCGGACCTCGGCGACGAGAGCGCGGCGTGGACCGGCGAGCTCTACGATCTCGCGGGGGAATCCAATTCCATCATCTGGCGGACGAACAACCTCCTGCTGGCCGCGGTCGGCTGGGGGGACGCAGATGTGGCACGTCTGAGATCCATCGCGGACGAAATGGCTGCTCGCTCAGAGTAACGGGCGCCAGGGCCGTCGGCTCCCGT
>DASSCW010000346.1:0-2565 GCA_035697465.1 Candidatus Limnocylindria bacterium
CTCGCTAAGCACAAGTTCGACGTTCTGCACTTCCATGAGCCGCTGGTGCCATTCCTGTCGCCGACGATGCTCGACCAGTCCGACACGATCAACGTGGCCACCTTCCACGCCTTCGGCGGCTTCTCGCCCTCGTACTGGATCGGGAAGCGTTTCGCCGGACAGCTGGCCAGCCGGCTCCACGGCCGCATCGCGGTCAGCAGTGCGGCACGCCACTTCATCGGCCGCTACTTCCCCGGCGACTACACGATCATCCCCAACGGGGTCGACCTGGACCGATTCGCCGATGCCGAGCCCTTCGAGGAGCTGCGCGACGGCACCATCAACATCCTGTTCGTGGGGCGCTTTGAGGAGCGCAAGGGCCTCATCCACCTGCTGAAGGCCTACCACCGCCTCCGCAAGCGCCACGTCGACGCCCGGCTGCTGATCATCGGCACCGGCCCGAAGGCGCGCGAGTACCGCCGCTTCGTGGGTCTGCGCCAGGTGCGCGATGTCGAGTTCCTTGGTCGGGTCAGCGACGACGACAAGGCGCGTTACTTCGCCAGCGCCGACATCTTCTGCGCGCCCGCCACGGGACAGGAGAGCTTTGGCATCGTCCTGCTGGAGGCGATGGCCGCCGGCGTGCCGATCGTCGCCAGCGACATCCACGGCTACAAGAGTGTCGTCCAGCGGGGGGTCCAGGGCCTGCTGGTGGAGCCGCGCAACCACCGCGCGCTGGCGGCCGCCCTCTACAAGCTCGCGAACGACGAGGAGCTACGCCATCAGATGGGCGACGCGGGTCGGCAGCGCGCGCCGGAGTACAGCTGGGATCGCGTCACCGAACGGATCGTCGATTTCTACCACGAGGTCCGCGAAGGGGTGCTCGCCAAAAGCTGACCCCGCCCCCGTGTTCCGACTTGCGGGATGCGAATGGGTGAAGCGTTAGGCGGCTCGGGGTGGTGACTTCGGCAGTATCGTGACGTCCGCTGAGCGTGGCCGAGGGGACATTCAGCTCGGATCCTGTGCCTCGACGCGCGTAGTGCTACAGGCATTCGCGTAGCGCAAGTCGGTATTGACACGGGACCGCTTCACGGGCGCACGTCCAGCAAGTCGAGCTGGCGGCGGAAGTTCATCCCCTTGCGGTGCACGGCGAAGCCGTTCGCCTCGTACACGCTGAGTGCACCGGTCGGGTTCTCCGCGTCCACGCCCAGCACCGCGCTCGTCATCCCGGCGTCGCGGAACGCGCGCAGCGACTCGGCCACCAGTGCCCTGGCCAGGCCGCGCCGGCGCCAGGGGCGGCGCACGCTGACTCCGGCCAGCAGCCCCCTCAACTCGCCCGTCTGCTCGTTGAAGGTGGTCATGACCCGGTTCATGACCACGCCGGCCACCTGGTCGCCGTCCCACGCGACCCGCCACAGCTCCGGCCGGAAGTCGGGCGGACCGAAGAAGCGTGCGAACGCCTCTTCCCCCTCCGCCATGCCTCCCCAGTGGTCGCGGAACGCCTCGACGTCCGCGTCAAAGATCTGCCGATGGTCTGCTTCCACGACCGGCCGGATGTCAAGGCCTTCGGGCATCGGCAGCTCGGCGATGTCGTCCAGGTTGGGGCGAAGCATCTCGAAGAACCAGCGGACGACCTCGAAGCCCTCTGAGGTGAGCAGCCGCGTGCGGCGAGTCTGTGTCTCGAACGCCCAGCTCTCCAGTCGCTGCTCTCGAGGCGGATCGGCCGGGTTCAGCGCCGCCTCGCGCTTCGCCCGCGCCTGCTGGTGCCGGATGTTGTGCCTCAGGACGGCGCGCCCGATGCCCCTGCCGCGGTAGTCCGGATCCACCTCACCGCCTGAGATGTAGTCCCGCCCACCGTCGTTGTCGTCCTCTGCCCGGGCCTGTCCGTACGCGACGATCCTGCTTCCAACCTCGCCGACCAGGCAGTCGGTCAGCGGGTCGAAGCCGGAGGGATGGCGGAACCACGCCTCCCACTCCTCGGCCGACTCGCGCTCGTCGATGCCGTCGGCCTCGGTCGCCCGGTTGTGCATCTCCGCCAGCGCGACAAGGTCGGCGGGCAGGCGGAGCCGACGGAAGCCAAGGCCCGGGATGTCCGGGGCCTCCGCGGCCAGCTGCGCGAGCTCGCGATCCGTCTCGATCATCAGGCGGCCGGCATCGGCTTGCGGTAGGCCGTCGAGCGGAACTCGACCTCGAAACCGGTCCCCGTGTAGAGGCCCAGCGCTCCGGTTGGGTTGTCGGCGTCCACCCCCAGGCCCGCGCTCGTCATGTCACGGTCGCGAAGGACCTGCAGCGAGCGCAGGACGACCGCACGACCCAACCCGCGGCGCCGCCACGGCCGCCGCACGAACACGCTCTGCAACCAGCCGCGGCGCCGGTTGAACGCCTGGTTCTCCGCCTCGTTGATGTTGTTGATCACGCCACCGGCGATCTCGTCCCCGTCCCACGCGACGACGAACAGGCTGGGATCGAACTTCGGATCGCTCTTCCACTGGTTGAAGCGCTCCTCGGATCCATCGAAGCCGCCCCAGTGGTCAAGGAACGCCTCCACGTCGGCATCCCACAGCTGCCGCATCCGGTCGTCACCGACCG
>DASSCW010000347.1:0-6578 GCA_035697465.1 Candidatus Limnocylindria bacterium
GCTTGGTAATGGGCCGATAACGGCGGCGTAAGCCCTCATGGGCAAGCTGGTAGAGATATGAGAACGGCGTCTCGCCCTCGGGGACCGTGAAGCCCGGGAACCGGTAGCGCTCGAAGTCCAGGTCAAGCCGGCATGCCTGGCCGATAGCTGCCGCGTGCGCCATCCCGTCCGCCCAGGCCTGGCGGGCGCGTGCGTCCGGCAGCCCGGCGCCGATGCGCGCGAGCTCGGCCCCCGATTTCAGCCGGAACTCGGCGTTGGGGAGGAGCAGCTCGCGCGTCTCGTCGAGCGTGGCCCCGTGCCGGATGCAGACGAGCACGTCCTGCAGGCGGTGGCCGCCCGGATCGGCGTAGTGGACCTCGTTGGTGACGACCGTGGGCAGGCCGGTGCGTTCCGCCAGCTCGGCGAGCTGTGCCACCAGCCAGTCATCGTCCGGCTGCAGGTGGTGGCTGAGCTCCACCGCGAAATCGCCTTCCGGGAATCGGCTCGCCCAACGTTCGGCCGCAGCCAGCGCCGCATCCATCTCCCCTTCAAGCAGGCGTCGCGGGACCTCGCCGTTTCGGCAGCCGGTCAGTCCCAGCAGGTGGCCGCGACCCTCGTCCAGGGCGATCTCCACCGTGGTGCGCTCGAAGATCGGGTACTGCTTCTCACCTGCCAGGTGGCCACGACTGGTGAGCCGAGAGAGCGCGGCGTAGCCCTTCGCATCGCGCGCCAGCAGGACCAGGTGGTCACCGGGAATCGGCCCCGCGTGATGCTGCCCCGGCCAGCCGCGGCTCGCCCGCTCCCCGCGCAGCGGGTCGTTCAGCTTGCGTCCGCGTCGAGCGAGGCGCAGCTCCCGCTCGTCGGCGGGAATTGCCAACTCCAGGCCCACGATGGCCGTCACCGGCGAGAGGCCCGCCTGGGAGGCCGCATCGGTCCGGGTCTGGGCCGCCGCCTTCCAGAGGCGCACGGCGCCGTAGAGGCCGGCGTGGTCGGTGATCGCGACAGACGGCATGCCCAGCAGTGCGGCTCGGCCGATCAGCTCCTCCGGATGGCTGGCGCCGTCCAGGAAGCTGAAGTTGGAGTGGGCATGCAGCTCGCAGTAGTCATCCGGTGCGGGCATCCCGCGATGTTAGAACAGATGTTCTATCTTGCCAATGGTCAGGACTTGACGGGCATCTATCCGCGCATTATCTTGCGTGACATGGTACCGGGCGAGACACGAAACCCGCTCACCGAGCTACGGCGAGGGGTCCTCGAATACTGCGTGCTGGCCGTGGTCCGTCATGAGGAGTCCTATGCGTTCGACATCGTCCGGGAGCTCGCAGGAGCTGGCGAGCTCGTCACGAGTGAGGGCACCATCTATCCCCTCCTCTCGCGGCTCCGACGCGACCGCCTCGTCACCACCACCTGGCGCGAGTCAGACGCAGGCCCCCCGCGCCGCTACTACCGCATCACCGATGAAGGTCGACGCGCACTCGACGGCTTTAGGAGCGACTGGGCGCGGTTCCGGGACGCCGTTGACGCGCTCCTGGCCGCCACGGCCCGAGGAGGGAAAGATGGAGGCTGACGCTCTGGTTCGCGACTATCTCGGCCGGCTTGAGGCCGCCGCATGGCCACTGGCTGCCGACCGGCGCGGCGAGTTGCTGGTCGAGGTCCGCGAACACATCGAGTCGGCCCTCGCCGAAGCCGGCAACCGGGACGAGGTCACCGCGCGCAACGTGCTGGAGCGGCTGGGGGCGCCGGAGGAGATCGTGGCCGCCGAGGCAGAGACCGGGCAACCAGCGGGCTGGATGCCACCATCTCCTGGCCCAGCCGACCGACGCGCGGGATGGGGCCTCATCGAGGTCGGCGCGCTTCTCTTCCTCACCGTAGGCGCCATATTCCTGCCCATCGTGGGGCCGATGGTTGGGCTCGTGCTGGTCTGGCTGTCCACTGAGTGGACGACGCGCCAGAAGTCGATCGCCACCTTGATCGTCGTCATCCTGCTGTTCCTGCCGGTGCTGCTGCTGCTCGGCGTGAGCGTGGGGTCAACGAGTAGCGGCAGCTGAGGAACGCCAAATGTCCATCGACTTCCTTCGGATCTTCATCTTTCTGCTCGTGCCGTTGGCCGGCATCGTCGCGGCCATCTATCTGGCGGTGGTGTTGCGACGCCGACGCTGACCCGCCCAAATTAGAACCATCTGCCCTGCGGCTTCGCCATTGGTGGTAGCAGCCCGGATATTCCGGGCGTCAGGAGGCACCGATGGTGCAGCGAGAGTTGGTCGAGCTGGCGCGCAAAGGCGACCGAGATGCGTTCTCGGCGCTGGCCGCCAGCGTCGTCGATCGGCTCTTCGCCACCGCCGTGCTCATCCTGCGCGACCACTCCATGGCCGACGACGCGACACAGGAGACGATCGTGCGCGCCTGGCGCGACCTGCCGTCCCTGCGCGATCCGGATCGCTTCGAACCCTGGCTGAGACGCCTGCTGGTGAACGCCTGCCGCGATGAAGGCCGGCGCCACCGACGACGTCGACCGGAGATGACGCTGCTTCCCAGCCACGAGCCCGCGGTCGGCGATTCAAGCCTGGCGCTGGCGGACAGAGACGCGCTCGAGCGCGGATTCCGCCGGCTCAGTTCAGATCACCGCGCCGCGGTGGTGCTCCATCACTACCTCGGGCTCTCACTGCCCGAGGTCGCAGACGCGACTGGCGTCCCTCTCGGGACGGCCAAGTCGCGCGTCCATCACGCAACCCGTGCACTTCGAGCCGCGCTGGAGGCCGATGCCCGCAGCGGCGGCATGACGAGAGGCGGTACGGCATGAGCCGCAACGACGACATCGACAAGACGCTCGAATCCTGGCTGCGTCGCCAGGCCCCACGGCAGGCGCCCGACCGGGTGCTCGACGCGGCGCTCGAACGTGTGGCCGAGGAGTCGCAGCGGCGGAGCTGGCTGCAGAGACTCACAGGAGAAACCCCCATGACCACCCTCACTCGCGCCGCGGCGTTGACAGCAGTCATCGCCATGGCCGCACTCATCGGATTTCAGTTCAACACCCTGGTCGGCAATCTCGACCCGACGCCATCACCGTCGCCGTCGCCCACGACGACTGCGACAGCGAGTAACGCCGCGACGCCGACTCCGGAACCTACCCCCACGTTGCCGGCCTACTGCGTCAACCCTTTGGTGGACATCAACACCTTGATCGACCTGCAGAGCACGGGGCCGCTCGATCCCCCGCGTGATCCGGTGGCCTGCTACGGCGACGCTCCGCTGACGTTCGATGCAACCTGGCTCGGGGGTGGGGTGGCCGACTGCCCGACCGCTCCTGAGCCGGCATGGCTGGCGTGCTCAGCCTTCAGCCTGCAGGCGCCCGGAGATACACGCAAGGTAGGAGCACCCAGCCTTGGTGTGGCGGTCGATCCCTCCGCCAGCCTGTCGCTCCCCTCTGAGCCATACGCCCAGGTCCGGGTGACCGGCCACTTCGATGACCCGGCGGCCCAGACCTGCCGCGAGACAGAGCCACTCCCGGGAGCCTCGGCTGAGCCGGACTCGCAGATCATCGAGCGTTGCCGTAACACGTTCGTCATCACCGAGGTTGTGGCGGTTGAGCCATGAACCGCCTCGCCTCGCGCGGGAGGTAGGGATCCGGCGCCCGTCTGGGGGTAGTCGGCGGTGGCCCTACCTGGGGGAGGTGGCGGCGGCTGGCCGCGGCCGGCGGTCAAAGGCGACCGCCAGGCCAAGCAGGATTGCCGCCACCGCCCCGGCCACCGCCATCAGCTCGTAGCCGATCAGGTCCAGCACCAGGCCGCTTGCCAAGCTGGCAAGGGCCGCGACCGTCCACACCAGCGCATCGGTGGCGCCCTGCAGGCGCGCACGCTCCGCGAGCGATCCAGCTGAAGACAGCAACGAGCTGCCGGCCACGAATGTGAAGCTCCAGCCCGCGCCGAGCAGGAAGAGAGGCCCGGCCATGATCGCGCCACTGGCAGCCGGCGTGACTGCCGCGAGCAGGCCTGATACCGCCAGCATCCCGAACCCGGCGCCGATGATCAGCGGCGCGCCGAAGCGATCGGTCAACCACCCGGAGATGGGCGCGACGCCGAACATGCCCAGCACATGTGCTCCGATCACGAACCCGACGATGTCCAGCCCGTGGCCGGCCTCGTGGAGGTGGATCGGGGTCATCGTCATCACCAACGTCATCACCAGTTGGCCGCTGCCGAGCGCCAGTACGGCTGTACGGCCGCCAACGCTCGCGAGCATGTCTCGCAGGAGTGTTAGCGTGGAGGTCCGGGGTCGCGCTCTGTCCACTGCCGACTCCTGGACCTGTTCGGCACGCGGGCCAAGGCTCGCAACGACCCACGACGCCACCACGAATGCGAGTGCGAGCGCGAGGCCGCCGACCAGCGGGTCCCAGCCCAGGCCAGCCGCGAAGGACCCCGCCGGCGCCACCAGGTTCGGACCGACCACCGCACCAACAGTGCTCCCCCACACCACCAGGCTCAGGGCTGATGCGCGAGCATCGGGCGAGAGGTCGGCGGCGGCGTAGCGCGTCAGCTGCGTCGCCGAGTTCGCAAAGCCGATCGCCAGCGAGCCCGCCAGCAGCAGGGCGAACGAGCCGAAGATCATGGAAAGCAGGCCGGCCAGCGCCCCGAGGCTGCCGATGGCGAGGCCGGCGACGATGCCCGCCCGTCGCCCTCGGCGGGCCATCAGGCCGGACAGGATGGCCGCGGCAGCCGCGGTCCCCACGATGGCGGCGGCGCTGGGCAGACCGCTCGTGGCTCGCGAGCCCGTCAGCTGTGGCGCCGCGAGTGAGGCGATCGTGAAGGTGGCGATGTAGCCGGTGCTCGTCAGGGCGACCGAGGTGAAGTACGTCGCCAGCACGCGGCGACGGTGCCGGTCCGGATGCTCGGGGCTCACCGCCGGATGATACGGGCCGCGCCGCGCTGAACGGCTCCGGCATGATGCGCATGTGGATGCGCCGCAGCCAAGCCTGACGACGGAGCGCCTCCTGCTCCGGCCGTTCGCGGAAGCCGACGTCGAGCCGTTGCACGCTCTCATGCAGGATCCCGACGTGTGGCGGTATATCGGCGATCGCCGGGTGCCCACGCAACAGGAGACGTGGCGCGCGGTGGCTGGCTGGATCGGGCACTGGGCGATGCGCGGCTACGGGCTGTGGGCCGTAGTTGAACAGGAGAGCGGCGAGGTGATCGGGCGGGCCGGGATCATCAATCCGTTCGACTGGCCGGGACCGGAGGTCGGGTACCTGCTGGGGAGGCCGTGGTGGGGCCGCGGCTACGCGACCGAGGCGGCCGCCGCCGCCATGGCCTGGGGCTTCACCACCATCGGCTTCGAGCGCCTCATCAGCCTGATCGATCCCGCCAACGCGGCGTCCATACGCGTCGCCGAGCGACTCGGCGAGACGCTCGAGGGGGAGACGGACCTGTGGGGCAACCGTGTCCTGATCTACGGCATCGACCGCCCCAGGTGGCAGGAGCGGACGCCCTAGAGCGAGGCCATCGCCTCCAGGACGTCGAGGTTCTCGGTGGTTCCGTCATCGGAGAGGGGGATGACGGCCACGTGGTCGGCACCGGATGCGACCATCCCAGTGACGCGGGCGTGCAGCGCCTCGACGTCGCCCCAGGCGACCATTGCGTCTACCAGCCGATCGCTGCCCGGCTTCTCCCAGTCCGCCTCCGCGAAGCCCTGCAGTCCCCAGCTTGCGTGATACGTTGGCGTGCGCAGGTATGGCGCCAGGTACGCGCGTGCGGCCTGGCGGGCGGCCGATGGATCGGTCGACAGGACAGCCGGCATGCTCACGGCCAGTACGGCCCGCCGGTCCGGTGATGCCGCATCCAGCACCGATCGCATCCATGTCACGCGCTCGGCGGTGACCAGGTACGGAAATGCGCCATCCGCGTCCGTGGCGGAGAGGCTCAGCATTCGTTCCCGCAGGGCCGCCAATAGGATTGGAGGTTCGGGCGCACCGTCGCTCATCGGTCCTTTGTAGACGGCGGACCGATAGGCGGCCAGGAACTCGCGCATGCGCGTGAGTGGTCGATCAAAGGCGTGCCCGCGCAGCCGCTCGGCGAGATGTGGATGCGAGACGCCCAGCCCGAGCACGAATCTTCCGGCGGTCGCTTCCTGCAGCGTGAGCGCTGCCATCCGCGTGGTCTGCGCGTCGTGTCCCCAGATCGAGGCAATGCTCGTCCCCAGCAGCAGGCTCGACGTCCCATTCGCCAGCATCCCGAGCAGGGTGAAGGGCTCCCGGCCAACGGTCTCCGGCACCCACAGCGTGCCGAAGCCGAGCTCTTCTGCCCGCGTCGCGTAGTCCCGCGCCCCCTCGGCTGAGAGCGAGTCCAGGTGCCCCCAGACTCCCAGCCGGCCCAGTTCGACCGTCGCGGTCACGAGCCGATGCTGCCGAACCGATACCGGAGGAACAGCTCGTCCCCGAAACGGTGCGCGCTCACCAGCGTGCCGGGCCGCGGATCGTGGGCATTCGGCAGCGAGGCGATCATCGGCAGTGCATCAGCCGCGACGAGGCGAGCCCCGATCGTCCAGTACAGCTCGTCGAACGCGCCCGCGGCCAGGAAGGCCGAGTTCACCGTGGGCCCGCCTTCGAT
>DASSCW010000348.1:0-2272 GCA_035697465.1 Candidatus Limnocylindria bacterium
TCAGCATGAACCATTTGCCGAGGAAGCCCGCCGTCGGCGGCACCCCGATCATGCTGAGGGCCCCGACGGCGAAAGCCCCCATCGTCCACGGCATGCGTCGCCCGATGCCCTTGAGCTCGCTCACCTCGGTCTTGTGCGTCGCCGTGTAAATTGAGCCCGCTGCAAAGAACAGCGTGATTTTGCTCACCGCGTGCGCGGCGATGTGCATGGCTGCGCCGACCACCGAGATCGGGGCCAGTATCGCCGCCGCGAGCACGACGTAGGAGAGCTGCGAGACGGTCGAGTATGCGAGCAGCCTTTTCAGATTGTCCTGCCGGAGCGCGATCAGCGAGGCCACGATCACCGTGGCGCCCGCCACATAGATCAGCCAACCGGAGTACCCGGACGTGCGCAACGTCTCAATGCCGAAGACGTAAACCATGACCTTGACGATCGCGAACACGCCGGCCTTCACCACGGCCACGGCATGGAGCAAGGCGCTGACCGGGGTCGGCGCCACCATCGCCGCCGGCAGCCACGAGTGCAGCGGCATGATCGCCGCCTTGCCGATTCCGAAGACGTAGAGAGCGAGCAGGATGCCGCTGACCCAGCCGCTGGCCTTGCCCTCGAGAATGCCGCCGGCGGTGAAGTCGATCGTGCCGGCCAGGACCCAGGTCGCCACGATCGCTGGCAGCAGCAGGACCGTCGAGGTGCCGAGCAACATGATGAGATAGATTCGGCCCGCCCGGATGGCTTCGGCGTCGGCCTTGTGCGTGACGAGCGGATAGGTCGACAGCGTCAGCGCCTCGTAGAACAAGAACAGCGTGAACAGGTTCTTGGCGAAGGCGATGGCCATGGTGGAGCCGAGCGCCACTGCAAAGCAGACGTAGTACGATGTCTGGCGCGGCTCGTTGTTGGCGCGCATGTAGCCGATCGAATAGATCGAGGTGACGATCCAGAGGGCAGAGGCTACGACAGCGAACAGGAGTCCGAGCGGCTCGACCTTGAAGGCCAGGGCGAGGCCGGGGACGACCTCGAGGTTCAGCGCCTCCGGCTGGGTGCCGGCAAGGATCGGCGGCAACAGGCTGAGCACGACGAAAAACAGGGCCAGCGCGGTCAGCAGCGTCACGCTCTCGCGTAAGTTGGGGCGCCGGTGAAAAACCGGGATCAGCGCGGCGCCCGCAAAGGGGATGACGAGCGCGGCGAGGATGAGGTGTTCCGGCGTGAGGGGCCGCATCACTTCAGTCCTCCGACCAAGCCCTCGGCCACCCTGCCGGCAATGCCGACCGTCAGCTCCGTATCGATGCCGAAATAGACCGTGGCCGCCCCGAGCAACAGGATCGGGAGCAGCATGTCGAGGGGCGGGTCCTTCGCGGTCTGGCAGGCCCCGGATGGCGTCCGGAAGTAAGCCACTTCGACCACGCGGCCGATGTAAACGACCGAAATCAGCGAGCTGGCGACGATCAGGAAGACCAGCGGCCACCAGCCCCTGTCGAGCGCCCCGACGGCCAGATACCATTTGGAGATGAAGCCGGCCGTCCCGGGGGTGCCGATGATGCCAAGCCCGCCGATGACGAAGGCAGCACAGGTGAGCGGCATTCTGCGCCCGATCCCGCTGAGGTCGGCAAGTTTGACCGTGCCCAGACGATAGGCGACCGCGCCAAGGGCAAGGAACAGCGCGCCCTTCATCACGGCGTGATTGAAGAGATGCACGATTCCACCCGTCAGCCCGCTCTTGTTGGCAAGGCTGATGCCGAAGGTGATGTAGCCGATCTGCGCGACCGAGGAGTAGGCGAGCATGCGCTTCACGTTCTCCTCGTAGATCGCCAGTATCGACGCGATGAACATGGCCGCAAGCGAGAGCGCCAGCAGCAGCTCCGAGATCTGCAGCGCGTTGGCGCCGACGGCGACGCCGAACACGGAAAACAGGAAGCGAAGCAGGAGATAGACGGCGACCTTGGTCGCCGTTGCCGCGAGGAACGCCGTCGCGAAGGAGGGGGCGTAGGCGTAGGCGTTTGGCAGCCAGACGTGCAGCGGGAACAGCGCCAGTTTCAGGCTGATCCCGACGGTCAGGAACGCCAGGGCGGCCATCGCCGGCCGGGATTGGTCGGCCGTCGCGGGTCCGAGGCGCCCCGCGATGTCGACGATGTTGAGGCTGCCGGTCAACAGATAGATGAGGCCGACGCCGATGACGTAGAACGTCGCACCGATCGTGCCCATCATCAGGTACTGGTAGGACGCGAGAAGCGCCCGCCGGTCCTTTCCCATCGCGATCAGCACGTAGGTCGAGAGC
>DASSCW010000349.1:0-3236 GCA_035697465.1 Candidatus Limnocylindria bacterium
GGTGAGCCAGCCTCGCGTCCCTCGTGAAGGTTCCGCGGCCCGCGCTGGAGGCTCACGACGGAGGAAGGCGGTGGAATCCGGCGAACGGCTCCCGGATCGTGATGCTGGAGACGTCTCCGCCGGTCTGTGCTGCTGCGGAGATCGCCTGGATCAGGTCCTCGGTGAGGGTTCCGTAGATCTGCAGGCTGCTCTCGGCTCCGAGGTAGTCGGCGTAGGCGGTGGCGAAGTGGTCCCTGCCGACCTTCATGTGGGTCGTCATCGAGTCGGCGTCAGGATGTACCTGCACGACCGTGACGTAGCCGGATTCCGGCGCGGCGTAACCGTAGAAGGAGTGCAGTCGCGGCTCCATCGGCTCGACGACGTCAGAGCTGAACTGCGCGAAGTACTTCTTGAAGGCCTCTATCTTGCCGGGCTTGATCTTGTGGGTGCCGATGAAAATGAACGGAGCGGTCACTGCGTCCTCCTGGGAGTCGGGCCCGAGGGGTTCGGGGCTGTGAGTCCACGATCCGCGCTGTCCGGTTGCGACGCTTCCGCAATGCGGGCCGACCCTCGCGCGCCCCTCGGTGGGTATTCCTACCCAGCGGCACCGCTGGCAGGATCGGCACAGGGAGGTGCCATGAGCGGCGAACTCGGCCATCTCGAAGCCGCCCGCGAGCATCACCGCTCGTCGCGGTGGGCCCGGGCGTGCGAGGAGTACGCAGCCGCTGACCGCGCCGCGCTGTTGACCATCGAGGACACGGAATCCTGGGCCGAGTCCGCGCAGGTAATCGGGCGGATCGACGAGGCTATCGCGCTCTTGACCCGATGCTTCGAGCTGCGGGCGGAAGCCGGCGAGGTCCACGAGGCGACGCGAGCGTCCTACTGGCTCTGGAGTGCTCATGTCTTCGCCCGGGGCGAGTTCGCCATCGCGGCCGGTTGGGTCGAGCGGGCCGGCACGCTGTCGGATGGGCGCGGGTCGGGTGAATTCGGGTGGCTGCTCATTCCGCGGGCCTACGCATGCATCGGAAGGGGTGACTACGCGACGGCTGAGGCCCTGCTACATCGGGCGGCCGAGCTGGGGCTCGGCCGCGGCGACGTCGATCTGGTCGCGATCGCAACCACGATGCGGGGTAGGGCCACGCTCAAACTCGGATCGCTGGAGGAGGGTTTGGCGCTCCTCGATTCCGCGATGGTTCGCATCTTGGCCCGGGCGACATCGCCGCGTGCGACAAGCGTGTTGTACTGCGCCGCCATCGGCTCGTGCTACGAGGTGCAGGAGATCGCCCGGGCAGCGGAGTGGTCGGTCGCTCTCGACCGCTGGCTGGGCACGCTGCCGCAACTGGGTGGCGCCTACTTCGGGAACTGCCGGATCTATCGTGCGATCCTGATGCGTCTGCGCGGGCACTGGTCGCTGGCCGAAGCCGAGCTCCTGCAGGCATGCCGTGACCTGGCCGTGGACGGGCAACTGGTAGCCGGCCATGCGTGGTACGAGCTCGGCGAGCTGCGGCGGATGCGCGGCGAGCGAGGTGTCGAGGATGCCTTCGAGCAGGCCACGTCATTCGGGCACGTGGCCCAGCCGGGGCTTGCGCTCTTCCGGCTGGCCCAAGGAAACGCGCAGGCGGCGGGCGCAGGGCTACGCCGGGTCCTGGCCGAGCGCGAGACGCCCGCCGACCGGCTCATCCTGCTCCCCGCGGCCGTTGAGATCTGCCTCGCTGCCGGTCGAACCGATGGCGCGAAGGAGGCCATCACCGAGATGGCGCAGGCCGCTCGCACGTATCCGACCACCGCGATGCGGGCCATTCTGGATGCCGCCCGTGGGGCCCTTGCACTGAGCGAGGACCGACCCGCGCACGCACTGGCCCGCTTGCGGGCCGCCTCCGACTGGTGGCGGGAGCTGGACGCTCCGTACGAGACCGCCCAGGTGGGCGTACGGATCGGGCAGGGATGCCGTGCACTCGGCGACGAAGAGGGCGCGCGGATGGAGTTCCGCGCCGCGCTGGCGGCCTTCGAGCGGCTCGGAGCCCGGCCGGACGCATCCCGGGTCCGCGGGCTGCTGTCGGGTCGGGACGCGCACCTGGCCGCGCTGAGCCCGCGGGAGATCGAGGTGCTGGGTCTGATCACCCTGGGCCGGACCAATGCCGAGATCGCCACTCAACTCAGCCTGAGCGAGCGAACCGTTCACCGGCACGTCAGCAACATCCTGGCCAAGCTCAACGTCCGCTCCCGCACCGCCGCCGCGGCCTACGCGGTTCAGCATGGGCTCACCTGAAGTGATCAACGAGAGCGACGCCAGGTCCGCAGTGGCCCGAGGCGCCACCCGGCTGCGCGATGGTTTCCATCAGGGCATGCTCTCTATCCGTCAACTGGCCCGTCGCTCATCATCGAGGCCCGCCTGGCCGTATCCCTGGGAAGCGGCCATGCAATGCGCTGATGGCACCGTCAGGAAGGTCGGCTGGCGGCTCCTGGAAGATTGGCGATAGGGGGGCGGGTGTGTCTGGCCGGGCTCGGTCCAGGTGCTCGGCAGGACGCTCGTCTATCACCTGCCCACCAGTCTGTTCGGTGTGGCTCACGATCGGTCTGCTGCCCGCCGGGCGCCGTGACGAGGCGTGGCTCAGGAAGGGGCGGTCCTCCTCGTAGTGGCCCTGCCCACCTCGCCCTCCACCCCGGTATGAACGCTGGCGGGAGCGGCAGAGGCAGCAGGCCCTCCAAACGAGGTGAGCGACGACGCAGTCGACCGGTACCTGCCCCCGCGGAGAAGCAGGCGGTGAGATGCAGGCGAGCTGCGCTCACGCGGGCGGCTTCAGGCGGCGATAGGACGCATCTTCGGTTGGAGGGTGCGGGAGGGGTCGTTAGCTTCTCCTTCCTCGTGCCTCGAGCGGGCGACGTCGCCCTGTTCAGGGTTGTGAGGATGGGTGACGGAGATCCATTCGCAGCAGCTGGGAATCGCCCTTGATGCTGGGAGGGGTCTTGGTGGTGGCGGGGAGCATGGGCCAGATGTCGTCCTTCTTGACCATCCGCGGTGCCTGCAGCTCGATCTCGTGACCGTCGATCCGCAGCCGTGCCTGTTTCGCGGCCAGGGCGTTCTTGACCCAGTCGGTGCGTGGCCCGTACATCGGGATGAACAGGTAACCGTCGGGCAGCCGATGGGCGTCAAGGGGTGTGCGGTAGGTCTTCCCCGAGGTTCGGCCGGTGTGGATCAGCACCGGTCGGGCGCCGCGGCGCTCCTGTATTGGGTTGAACACCCGCTTGTTGACGTG
>DASSCW010000350.1:0-8005 GCA_035697465.1 Candidatus Limnocylindria bacterium
TCTTCGGCACGGCCAAGCCCGTCATCGCCATGGCCCACTTCCCGGCACTGCCGGGAACGCCTCGGCACGAGCGAGGCACGTCGGTCGACGAGCTGGCCGAGCGGGTCAGGACCGACGTGGGCCATCTCCTGGCGGGCGGGGTCGACGGGATCCTGTTCTGCAACGAGGACGATCGGCCCTACAGCCTGCGCGTCGGCGCCGAGATCCCGGCCAGCATGGCCGCGGTGATCGCCGAGGTCCGGCCGACGGATCGTCCGTTCGGGGTTGACATCCTGTGGGACCCGATGGCGGCCATGGCCCTGGCCAAGGCCACCGGCGCGTCGTTCATGCGCGAGGTCGTGACGGGCGCCTACGAGAGCGACATGGGCGTCTGGGCGCCGGACGCGGCGGACTTCTTCCGCTATCGCGAGCAGCTCGACGCCACCGACGTCATGGTCATGGCCAACATCACGCCCGAGTTCGCCTCCCCCCTGGGCAGCCGCACCGTCGCGCAGCGCGCGCGGAGCGCCGTGGTCTCATCGCTCGTCGACGCGCTCCTGATTGCCGGACCGATGGCCGGCGCCGAGCCTGACCTCTCTGCGCTCGAGGAGGCCAAGGAGGCGGTAGGCGACCAGGTGCCCGTGCTGATGAACACGGGCGCCAAGGTCGAGAACATCGCCCGCTTCCTGCAGGTGGCAGACGGCGTGATCGTCGGTTCGGGCCTGAAGGTGGACGGTCAGACCTGGAATCCTGTCGATCCGGACCGGGTCACCGCCTTCATGGCCGAGCTACGCAGGGTCCGCGAGGCGGGCTAGTCCATCATCGGCGCGCAAGCGCCGGTAGCCCTGGCATGGGCAAGAATTCGATCCGCCAGGTCGGATGGCGTCGAGTCATCGGCATCAAGGGTCAGGTCCGCCATCGAGGCGTAGAGGTCGTGGCGGTGTGCCACGGCACGGGCAATCCAGGCCGCCCGGTCCGCATCTGGCCATGGGCGATGCTCGCCACCGCTGGAGCGCTGGAGGATTGTCTCCGGCGTGATGCGCAGCCAGATCCGGACACCGGACTCTGTCATGGCCTCTCGTGCGGCGGCATCCACGATCGTGCCGCCTGCCGCCGCAACCACAGACGGCGCCGGTCGCTGCAGCCCGGCCCGCAGAGCGGCGACCTCGGCAGCGAGCAGGGACGTCTCGTCACCTGTCGCCAGGATCTGGCGCGGCGTTGCGTCGAAGAGCTCTTGCAGCAGCGCGTCGTTGTCGTGAAATGGCCAGCCAGTGCGTTTGGCGAGCAGGGAGCCAACCGTGCTCTTTCCGCTCCCCATCATGCCGAGGAGGATGATCCGGCAGGGTTTGCTGGGCGGCTCAGACACCCATGCCAGGGTTGCTGCGGTTATGCCTCAGCACCATCACCAATCCGACCAGCGCTGCCACGCCGGCGCCGCCGAACACGATCAAACTGCCCCACCGGACCGCGTTCGGGTTGACCAGGCCGGGTGCGAAGACCGAGAACGCCATGATCGAGCCGATGACGGCAACGACCGATAGGACGATCCCCACCAGGAACGCCCAGACCTCGCGGTTGCGCATGCCCTCCGCCACCTCGCCCGCAAGGAAGCCGGACACGACGAGACCGGCGCCGAAGCCGGCGGTCAGCGCAAACCAGATCAGATCCGTGACGCCGCCAAAGGCCATCAGCGCGAGCAGTCCCAGGAGGCCGATGCCGCCGCGGAACCACACCTTGGCGTAGCCGCGGAACACCACGACCGGCACCGCCACCACGAGATCGGGCACCGGCTCAGGCTGGGCGGCGCGCGCCTCGACCTGCTTGCGGCGCGCCTCGACCTCTGCGTCGTCGGTGACGCCGCGTGGCGACTTGCACTTGAAGCACGGATCGTCCTCAGGCCTGTTCCACTTCCAGCAGACCTTGCAGACCCACCCGGTGGTCGTGGCCATCCCTCTCCTTCCCTCGTGGCATGTCGCCGCTTCTTGGCCCGTATCCCCGCCTGACGGGGGAATACCAGTCAAGTTACAGGCCGATATGACCGATAACCAGCCGCATCCCGCGAGTTCTCCGTTACTCCCGCCCCGCCGGAATCCGGGCAGTCACAGACAGCCGCTCACGCAACGCCAGGCGCCATCCCATTCCCACGTGTCCGCCAGCAGGCCGCCATCGGCATCGAACCCGCCGTGCAGCACGTACACGCCGCGACCGGCGTCGTAGCCGAGGGCCGGCGACCCGCGCGTCGACGGCGCCGGTCCCTCCAGCTGCGTCCAGCGCCCGTTCATCAACAGCCAGGTGTCGTCCTGGAGCGAGGTGAAGGTGGAGGTGCTGCTGGCGCCACCGAAGAACAGCAGTCCATCGGCTCCGATTGCCCATCCGAAGTGCGAGCGCGGACCCGGTCCAGGAAAGTCGATCTCCCTCCAGGCCGATCCATCCCACGACCAGAAGTCATCGAAGACCGAGTTGCCGTCATAGCCGCCGTAGAGCAGGGCCTGCTGATGGCTCTCGTCGAACAGGAAGCCGAAGTGCGCCCGCCCGGACGGCCCTTCGTCCGCCAGGAGCTGCCACGTGTCGCCGTCCCAACTCCAGGTCTCCGTGACCAGGTTGCCGTCGGCGTCGCCGCCACCGAACAGGACGCTGACGTGACGCGCGTTGTCGTACACGAGGAACGCGTGGTCGCACGCGGTAGGTGGGTCGGCCTCGATCTGAGCCCAGGTCCCCTCGTTCCATTCCCATGTCTCGGGCGTGCAGTCGTTGCTATCGAGCGGCAGGCCGCCATAGCGGATCCCCGCCTGCCGCTCCGTATCGAAGGCGACGGCAGTGACCACGCGCGCATCGGGCCCGTCTTCCTCGAGCAGCTGCCATGCCGTCCCGTCCCACGACCAGATCTCCTCGACGCTCGACTCGTCGAACTGGTCGACGCAGTTGATCAGCAACATCGCTTCGGCGGCGGGGTCGAAGGCGAAGGTGGCCTCGATGCAGCCGGGTGCGGCCAACACCGGCCCGGAAGACGCGGGAGTGCTCGAGGCCGATGGCGTCGGCAGTCCCCCGCCACAGCCGGTCAGGCAGATAACGGCCGACAGGAGCATCCGTCGAGGCATCGGTCGCATACAGGCGATACCTCCGACGCCGGATCGGAGGTTCACCCGGACGGCCTAGATCCCGCCGAAGTCGCCGCCTCCGAAGTCGCCACCACCGAAATCCCCACCGCCGCCGAAGTCGCCGCCGGCATCGGCATCCGCGGTCTCGAATCCATCGGCGCCCGCGCCGGCATCGGTCCCGGTATCGCCGTCGGAGGACGCGTCTCCCGAGTCGTCGAAGATTGCGCCCGCGATTGCCGTTCCGACGAAGGCGCCCGCCATGGTCGACAGGAAGATCCCGCCGAGCCCCGGCCCCGGCATGCGGCCGCATGTCCGCTCCAGCGTTCCCGGCTCGCGCATCTCGGCGCGCGTCGCCATGCGCGCCAGTGAGCCGGCGTCGTCGCCACTCGGCACCTCCGAGGGCGGAACCTCCTGGGCCAGCTCCCGGAGCACCTGGGCACGCTGGTCGGGAGTCAAGCGCTCGAATGCCTCCTCGTGCGCTCGTTCGATGTCGTCGGGCGGCGCGGTCCGCAGCAAGTAGCGGTAGCGCTCGATCGTCTGCTGATCGTCCATCGTGGTCACCTCGTGCAGCTCGACGTCATGAAGCGTACACCGGCCCTTGTTGCGGCCCGATGACGGCGTCTACTCTTGAGACCATGATGCAGATGGAGACCGCTGGCCCGCTCCACGTCGACCTGGTGGAGCTCCTGCACCTCACACGCGAGGCGGAGCGCGACCTGTACGCCATGCTCAGCGACGAGGTGCGGGACACCCCGGGCAGCATCGGCGAGTGGTCGCCCAAGGACGTGCTCGCGCACATCGCCGCCTGGCGCGCCGTCGAGGCCCGGCGCCTGGAAGCCACGGCCCGCGACGAGGCGTTCCCTGCCGATGATCCGGCGCCCGATGCGCCGATCGACGACGCGAACGCACAGCTGCACGCGGAACGGACTGATTGGTCCTGGGAGCAGGTCGACCGCGCCGCCGATGACAGCATCGCCGCGCTCGAGAACGCCATCGGCCTCAGCAGCCACGACGTCCTGTGCGAGTGCGACGGCACTGTCGCGGGCATCGGTGCCAACGGCGCGAATCACGCGATGGCGCATCTCTCGGACGTCGCGGTGCTGGGCGGTGGGCTGGAGCGATTTGACGCTTTCGCCCACCAGGTCGAGGCGGTCCTGGCGCGCCGGCACCTGCGCCCCCGCGACTCGGGCGTGATGCTCTACAACATCGCCTGCCACCACGCCCTCTCTGGGGAGCTGGATGACGCCCGCCGTCTGCTGCGCCTGGCGATCGCCCAGCACCGTGTCCTGCGGGAGTCGGCCCTGGAAGACCCTGACCTGGAGGCGCTGCGGGACGAGATGCCCGCCCTCGCATGACTGCCGACGTAGCGATCATCGGCGCCGGCATTCATGGCGCCAGTGCCGCCTATCACCTGACGCGCGCCGGCGCGGAAGTCACCGTCATCGAGCGGCTGACGCCGGCGGGCGGCCCGACCGGGCTCTCCAGCGGAGTCTGTCGCGCGTATTACACGAACGGCTTCCTGGCCGAGGCTGCGCGCGACAGCATCCGGATGATGGCCGACTTCGAGACCATTGCTCCGGGGCATGACGCCGGCTTCCGGCGAACGGGGTTGCTCTTCCTCCATCCGCCCCAGGACGTCGACGAGGTCACCCGGAACGCGGCCCGACTGAACGAGCTTGGCATCCGCGTGGACCTGCACACCGGGGATGACCTGCAGCGTGAGTTCCCGCAGTTCGTGCTTGACGATATCGGGATCGGCGCGTACGAGGTCGACGCCGGCTACGCCGATCCGGCCGGGACCACCGTCGGGATGATGGCCGCGGCGGTGGATGGCGGGGCCACGCTGAAGGCCCACGCAACGGTCGAGACGATGCGCACCCGTCCCGGCGGCGGCGCGTCGCTGGTACTCCGCTCGGGCGAGATCCTGGAGGCGCGACGCCTGCTCATCGCGGCGGGGCCCTGGACGGCGCCGCTGGCACGTCAGCTCAATGTGGAGCTCCCGCTCACTGTTGAGCGCCATGTCGTGGCCACGGCGCGTCTCGATGACACCTCACGGATCCCGTTCGGCCACGGCGATCTCGTCACCGGCTACTACTGCAGGCCAGAGGCATCTGACCAGTACGTCATGGGCTGGACGCATAACGCCCCGCAGGTCGACCCGGACATGTTCAACCGCACCATACAGCGCGAAGAGCAGCTGGCCCTGGTCCAGGCCGTTGCACGACGGTACCCGCTCATGCACGACGCGCAGCCGAGGGGCGGTTGGGCGAGCCTGTACGACGTCAGCCCTGACTGGCAGCCGGTGATCGGCGAGATCGCGGACGGGGTGTTCGTGGATGCCGGCACGAGCGGCCACGGCTTCAAGCTGGCTCCCGCGCTCGGTGCCCACGTCGCCGGCCTGGTGCTTGGCGTACCCGACCCGCGCATCGAGCAGTTCCACCCTCGACGCTTCGACGCGGGCGAGCTCCTCGCATCGGGCTACGGCGACGCCCGGATCCTGGGCTAGGTTTCCTCGGGAGCCGTGGAGTTTCGGCCGAATGAAGGGACGAGGCGCCCGCGCGCATTGACGAGCGCAATGCCGCCGATCACCAGCAAGGTGCCCAGGATGAGCCGTGCATCGACCTTCTCCTGCAGAATCAGCGCGCCCAGCACGATCCCGAAGACCGGCAACAGGTAGGCCACCATGGAGGTGCGCGTGGCACCCCATCGGCCCAGCAGGCGGAAGAACAGAAGGTAGGCGGCGCCCGAGCCAAGCAGGCCGAGCCAGATCACGGCGAAGACGGCGTCGAACTGCGCCGGGATCGATATCGGCCATTCGAAGATAACTGCCAGGACCGCCGAGATGAGCAACGCAAAGCCGACCTGCATCAGGGCGGGAATCATCGGCCTGAGGCCATGCACGAAGCGACGGGCGTACACCGCGCCGACCGCATACGAGATGGATGATCCGATCAGGGCCAGCGCCGCTGCCAGGTCGGTCCCTGCAATCACGCCCGGGTCGAAGCCGACCAGGATGGCGACACCGATGAAGCCGATGACCAGCCCAACCACGCGGTTGCCGGTGATTTGCTCGTCGACGAGCACTGCTGCCGCAATCAGGATCACGAACAGCGGCACGCTCGCGTTCAGGATGGCGGCCAGGGTGGAGTCGGTGCTCTGCTCCGCCCAGGTGATGAGCGAGAACGGCAGCGCCACGCTGAAGATGGCCATGACGAACAGGTGACCGTAGGTCGTGAGCGTGCGTGGCAGGGCTTCGCGGGCAATTGCCACCACTCCCGCCAGCAGCACGAAGCCGATCAAAAGGCGGACCGCCACCAGGGTGAAGGGCTGGAGACCGGCCTCAACCCCGATCTTGATGAAGAGGTAGCTGCTCCCCCACAGGAATCCCAAGAGGATGAACAGGAGCCAATCGATGGTGGTGCCGCGCGAGTTCATATGCCATGTCTAGCGAGTTTTCAACGGGTGGAACGCCGGTCGGCGGCGCTTCGTGAGTTTGAGATCCTTAGCCTAGCGAAATTTCCTGACAGGTCATGTCAGGTGCCAATCGGAGTCTCGGCACAGGCCCTGCATGAGCCGATGCCGGAGGTGCCAGACCAATGACCATCCCACAGCAGCCGGACGAGCCGGAGATCCAGGACCCGACACTGCCGGGGAACCGGCCAATCGATACGCCAAACGAGATCCCTCAGCGCGAGGACCCGGGCTGGCGTGCCCCGGGCGAGAACGAGCCCCCGATGAGCCTGCCGCGCGAGAACCCGGACGGCGAGCCGGAGCTCTAGTACTGCTACTCGGTCAGCCAGGCGAAGATCTGCGCCGCTCCGGCGGGATGGCGGAAGAAGGCGCTGTGATCGACCGCATCGGCCGGGTCGAACTGTCGCTTCGTCATCACCGGGAATCTCGCCGACGTTGCCGAGTCCGACAGCTCGAAGACGCCCCGGGTCGGCACGATCAGGTCGTTCTCCAGCTTCTTGAAGACCGTGTCGGTGACGGCGTCACGAAATGCCGCCAAGCCCGATCCGGGCGGCGGCTCGTAATTGGACGCGAGCGCGAAATAGGCCTCCGGCCCCGCCGGCCCGATATTGAGCGTATCCGTCAGGAATTCGCCGTCCGGATCCATGGCGGTGAGCCCATCGAGGCCGCTGAACGCCGACGCGGCGATCTGCTTGACCAGCGCGATGATCGTGCCGAGCGCGGCTGCCGCAGGGATCCCCTTCCCCAGGAGGTTGATCATCGTCGTGTAGCTGTCGACGAACGCCTGCATGTGCTCCACGTCGGCCAGCGGCGTACCAGCGTTCGGCACGCCGGCGAACACCACGCGCCGCACGGCGATCTTCCCCGGCATCAGGCCCAACGCTGTCGCCTGCTCGATCAGGAACCGCGCCACCAGCCCGCCCCGAGAGTGGCTGACGATGTCGAGGTTCCAACCCTGGCCCTCGAGCAGGTTCAGCAGCTGAACGGCGTTCTCACGGGGCGCGGTCCCAATCGTCGGATGGTCGAACGCGAAGACGCGGCCCTCGTATTGATCGTGCAGCTTCTGGACGATGTCGGCGTCCATGCCACCGAGGCCCGTCTGTGTGCTGCTGCCGGTGCCGTGGATCAGCAGCAGGGCGCGACCGGCGCGCAGGAAGGCCAGATCCGGGTCGGACAACTCGGTTCCCTCGGTCGCCTTGTCCCCGACGGTGAATGTCCTGAGCCGATGCCGGTGGTGCTTCTCCTCCCACTTGTCGACGAAGAAGTCGGCGATGTTGCCGAGCACCGGGTCCAGGATCTTGAAGGCCAGCACGCGGATGAACTTGCTGCCGAGGTCGCCCAGCGGCCCACGGCCCTCGCCAGGGACCGGAACCCTGCGCCGCAGCACGTAGGTCCGCATGTCGCCGGTCCCGCGTGTCACATCGCGGCCTCCGGCTGGATTCGTGGCGAAGTTCCAG
>DASSCW010000351.1:0-4204 GCA_035697465.1 Candidatus Limnocylindria bacterium
GGCAGGGGCTCTATGGTCATCCCCTCGGCCAGGTCCTGGATATTGCGAACGTAGAGGTCTTTGGTGTTCGTGATCCGTTGGTCGGCGAGTAAACCGGTCGGGGTCGACAGCACGAGCGGTGCCGCGGACAGCACCTCCAGTCGTCGGTCTTTGCCCTCGATCCAGTTTGCGTGCGCGAGTTCCGACATGGCGTCGCTCATCGTTGTCCTCCCTGTCCGTCGAGTTGGGTCGGGGGTGAGGGTCTCGTTCCTCGAGCATCCTCATCTGCGCCGACGGGGCTTCTACGCGGACCCGTACCGGGCGCAACCTGTTCCGCGTCCGGCTCCTCCGTCGCTGCCTCCTACCAGCGGCTGGCGCCATCCTCGGGCTGCGGGATGTACTCGAGCGAGAGCATGGGAAATCCCAGCTCGTAGAGCGCGTGCAGGACGCCATGCAGCGCGGCCTGATCGGTGAGGTGGCCCACGAGCTCGGTGATCGCGTCGTCACCGGCCTGGGTCACCGTGATGTGCATGCCTCCTAACTGGTCGGACCAGGTCGGAGCCAGAGCGCCACGCACCCGAATGGCGTACATCGCGGGATCGAACAGTGTCGGACGACGCCGGATCCTGGCCATCGTCGTCTCCTATCCCCGACTGCGCGCGACCGATCACAAATGCGCCTGGTGCACCACGTGCCCCTCCAGCATGGGGTCAGGCGGCGCCGCGCGCATCACCCGATGCGGGTGAGATTCGGATGAGATGTGGATGAGTCCGGAGGGGTGGAACCGACCCATTACGGCTGGGCAGACCAGCCGAGCACGTGGGCTTTGAGGAGCGCCTGGCGACGATTGGGAACGTCGAGCTTGCGGTAGATGTTGGCGGCGTGGCTCTTGACGGTGTTCAAGGAGATGAAGAGTTCCGCAGCGATTTCCTGGTAGGACAGGCGACGCACCAGGCCGGCCAGAACCTCGGCTTCGCGCTCCGTCAACACGTCGGCCATCGTCGGTGGTTGGTTGGCGGCAGGCGGGGTCGATCCCTGATCTCCCACACCGCGGGTGCCGCCGAGGGTGCTCAGCAGCTGCTGGACAGAGCCGCCTATCACTGGCTCCCCCGTGAGCCGCTGCAGGAGCGGCACGATCGCTGAACCGAGATCGAGGTAGGTGCGGCGAAGACCCATCGTGGCGGCTGATTGGAGGGAACAACGCAGTTCTGTCACGGCGGCGTCACCTTGTCCCTGCGCCTGGAGCACCAGGGCCGCCTGCGCCTGGATCTTGGGCAGGCTGGCGCGATGGTGACTGGCTTCCGCTCGTGCTCGGAGCGCATCCACGGCGCGCGATGCCATGGCGAGGCTTTCCGGTGAACCTTCAGCGAGCAGCACGTTGATCCGGGTCATGAGCGCGTGCTCGGGTTCGTGCAGCAGACTGCTGTCGATGCCGACCGCCGGGGCGGACAGCCAGCGGATCGCGTCCTGCGGCCGGCCCCGCAGGAGGGCCAGGCGGGCCTCGAAGGTGTGCAGAGCCGGCAGGTATTCCAGAGCGTCCGTGCCCAGGATGATCTCCCGTAGCCGTTGCAAGGTGTTATCCGCCTCGAAGTGCATCCCCTTGCCCTGATAGGCGAGGGTCAACCCGGTCAAGGCGTCGACGTGGCACGTGAAATGGACCCGACGATGGTCGGCGAGGATGGCCAGATAGTGATCGATGGCCGCATCGAGGTCGTCCGCCTCGTAGGCGATCCAGGCCAGCCACACGTGGGCCCAGCCCGTCGAAACGGCGAGATCGTGCCGTTGCCCCAGCGCCAGCAGGTGCTGCGCGGCGGCGACGCACTGATCGATGTTGCCGGCCTGGCGATGGAGCCACATCAGCACCTGCAGGACCCGGATCGTGCCGGCGTCGATCCGCTCGGCTTCACGTTCCGCCGTGTCGGTCAGCCAGCGGACGGCCGCGTTCGTCTCTCCGGTGGCCTGCAGGGCCAGTCCCACACACGCCTGGGCAAACCCGTAGGGGAGCCGGCGATCGGGGGGGACCCGCGCGATCGCGCGCCGAGCCAGGGCGAGAGCGCCGGTGGGATCCTGTTCGATGGGCAGGATCGGCGCGACGGTGAGTGCGTCGATCTCCCCCCGCATCGCCTCCGCCGCCACTGCGTCGACGCCTGGGCGAGCGAGGAGGGTTTCGACCTCCGCCAGGATCGTCCGCATGGGGACGGCACGGCCCGAACGGAAGGCGACATAGGCCGTCGCCAGGAGGAGCGCCGGGCGGTCGTGGATCACGTCCTGGGGTAATAGCCGCAACCAGTCGGCGAGGGCGGTCCAATCGTCGCGGTTGAGGGCGAGGTGGGCGTGGTCTTCGACCAGGCGGGCCGCACCCTTGGTGTCGCCCGCCGCGAGGAGGTGGCGCAGCGCGTCGGCGACGTGGTCGTTCGCGGCGAACCAGGCCCCCGCCCGCCCGTGCAGCGCGGCCAGCTCAGACGGCGTGCCCCTGATCCCGAGTTGGTGGCGCAGCAGACTGTGAAACAGCGGATGGTAGCGAAACCAGCCCGGCTCGTCGCCAGTCGGCTCGAGGGGGAAATTCTCGCGCGCCAGCCGCGCCAACAGCGCCCCACTGCCTTCCGGAGGCGAATAGTCGAGGAGCGCGTCCGCCAGCGGCGCGCGGATGCGGTCGACGATGGCCGTGTGCAGCAGGAAGTCCTGGACGTCGACGCTCTGCTTGGTCAGCACCTCCTCGGCGAGGAAGTTCATCAGGTGCTGGTTGCGCGTGACGCCCTCGGCCAGTCGCTCAGGTTCGCTGACCGCCGGCATCACTAGTGCCGCCAGGCGCAGCAGGGCGACCCAGCCTTCGGTCTGGTCCAGGAGGGTGGTGACGAGCGCCGGATCGACATCGGCCAGGCCGGCGAGCGCGAGGAGCGCGCGCGTCTCCGCCTCGTCAAAGCGCAGCTCGGCCGCGCGGAGCTCGTTCACGTGGCCCTGCACGCGCAGGCGCGCCAGCGGCAGCGTGGGATCGGTGCGGGTTGCCAATACGAGATGGAACGTCGGTGGCAGGAGCGGTAGCAATCCGCCGAGGAAGAGCTCCACGTCAGCCGAGTCGGCCAAGTGGAAGTCGTCGATGACGAGGACAACCTCGTGCTCTAGGTCGAGCAGTTCGTCGGCAAGAGAGGCCCCGACCTCGGCAGCCGGCACCGGGTGCGGACGCTGCAGCAGGGCGAGCATAAGCTCACCAATGCCCGGGACGACGGTCTCGATGGCGGCGACGACGTCCACGACAAACTGGGTGAGATCACGATCGGTCAGGTCGGCGGCCAGCCAGGCTATCGGGGTGGGGTGGGTCGCGGTCCATTCTGCCAAGAGCGTCGTTTTGCCGAAGCCCGCAGGCGCCGTGACGAGCGTCAGGGGGACGCGGAGGGCGCGGTCGAGACTCGAGGTCAATCGCGGGCGCAGCACCAGCCCGTCGCCACGCCGTGGCTGGCGCAGCTTAGCGCGATGGATGATCCAGGGGGCGTCCATGAGACATCGCTCTCGTGCGGAGGAGGGGACGAGAACGGCCCTTGCCATTCATCGGGCGTTTGCCGTGACAGCACCTGATAGGCGCTGTCGTGCCGTTCATCTCCTGCGGATTCACGAGGTATCGTCGCACGGTCCGTCCAGGCACGCAACGCCCGGCCAGACCGCTTGCCGGCGAGCGCTCGCGCGCAGCGAGTCGTCAAATGGTTCAGGTCGTTGAAAAAAGCCTCCGAACGCCGACGTCTGCACGGCCCACCCGGCCTTGAGCTCACAGTCCTCCGTTCTTAAGAGGCTTCCGCATGGCGCGTGGCGTCGTCCCCATCCCGTCGCCGCCAGGAAGCGCTTCAGGTTCTGCCCGCTTGCGATCAATAGCCCTTGGATGTTCGCGTTGAGCAGGCCGCGCAGTCGCAGCCGGCGTAAGCCGTGCCACTCTTTGGCCTCGGCGAAGAGCGGCTCGGCCCAGACCTGGCGCTTGCGGATGGCTTTCTTGTACGGCTCGGTCGCGTGGTAGCTGCGCACCGTCTCCAAGTAACTCTCATAGATCGAGCGTTGGATGGTCCGGCCGCGGTCACTGGTGGTGCAGCTGGTCTTGACCGGACAGGTGTTGCAGATGCCGGGGTCGCCCCGATAGACGACGACTCCCTCCGTCCGCTTGCTACGCGCCAGCGGCAGCGGGTGGCCTTGCGGGCCGCAATACTGATCCCGTGCTCCGCGTAGAGATCCCACGTCCAGT
>DASSCW010000352.1:0-3606 GCA_035697465.1 Candidatus Limnocylindria bacterium
GAGTCAGCGACCGTCATCTGCTGAGCCGACACCATGGTTGTCGGCCCTGACGGATCGTCAGCCGGCGCGCCGGTCATGAGGTCAGCGGCGAACAGCAGTCCCGATACGTACAGCGTCAACACGATCAGCCAGCCGGCAAGGCGCGCGGCTGAACGGCGTCTCGATCGATGCATTCCCCTCTCTCTCACGTGCGTTTGCCATGCGGACAAAGCAGGAATCGTGCCGTTTTCGACCGGGCTCAGCGCTACCTGGCGAGTCGCAGCTCGAGCGCCTGGTCCGGCGAGAAGCCGCGCAGGCCCAGCGCGTCGGCGGCGACCTCCAGTAGGGCGCCGGTCGGGGCAAGGCCGATGAGCTCGCAATGGTGGATGTCGGTCCCTGCCTCCCGCGCCAGCAGTCGGATCTCGCGCACGACGCGGCTGATGCCGGTCTTCTCCCAATCCACCAGGTTCATGCTGACCTGCGCATGCCGTGGCTCCCCCGGATTCTCGAGCAGGACGCCCATTGCCTGGACCGCTGGCAGCCCGCCCGATGACTCCCGGATGGTATGCGCGATCCGCTTGGCGAGCGCCAGGTCGTCGGTCGCCAGGTTCACGTTGAAGGCGATAAGTGGCTTGCGCGCGCCAACCGCCACCGCGCCGCCACGTGGATGCAGATGGCTCGGCCCGTAGTCGGGCTCGCGGTCCGGGTTGGTGCCGAGCTCCGCCTTCAGCCCCTCGTACTGTCCGCGCCGGACATCGGCCAGGCGCCTGCGCTCCGGACGAAGGGCCGCATCTCCGTACAGGTACACCGGCAGGTCGAACAGCTTCGCGATCTGCTCGCCGAAGCGACGTGCCAGGTCGACGCACTCCTCGATCCGGGTGCCGCCCAGCGGCACGAAGGGGATGACGTCGACGGCGCCGATGCGAGGGTGAGCGCCGGTGTGCTGCTCCATGTCGATCAGCTGGATCGCGCGCCCGACCGCCGCTGTGGCGGCACGTACCACGGGCTCGGCGGCCCCTGCAAAGGTGACGACGCTGCGGTTGTGGGTCTCATCGCGCGAGTGGTCGAGCAGCGTGACGCCATCGATCTGGCCGATGGCCTGGACGATCTCCTCCAGCACCTCGGGGCGGCGGCCCTCCGAAAAGTTCGGTACGCACTCGATCAGGTTGGCCACACGGCGATCCTACGCGTCGGCCGCTGCGGCCTGGCGTTCGTCGTCGCGCCCGATCGCGTCCGGGTTCATACCTCTCGCGCGGGCGAGCCGCTCGGCGATGAGCTGCAGCGGGCGCGCCGTCCCGAGTGCGCCCACGAGGGTGCGGGGCAGCCGCCCGCTCACCAGCACCGCCACGCGACCGGCCGGCGTGAGCGGCGACGGCACGTCGTCGCCGAGGTCCGCGGCCAGGATCGCGGCGGCCGGCATGCCGAGCGCCGCAGCCGAGCGAAGCACCGCGGATGCTCGCTCCACGACGGCCCCGCCGCGCTCCTCGGCATCGGTAAGGACGAGGATAAGCCCGGTTGCCTCGTCCGCCGCCGCCAGATGGCCGTGGCGGATCGTCTCGAGTTGATGCGCGACCGACGGTAGGTGCACGCCTTCTTCGATCTTGAGCGCCAGCTCGCGGGCGGCGGGGTAGTCCAGGCCGGATCCGACGATCAGCATCCGCCGCACCGTGCCCAGCCCAGCGGCGATCGCCTCCGCGCCGGGGGCGTCATCGGCGGCGTCGACGACCGCCCGGACAGCCGCCGCGTCCAACGCATCTCCGCGGATGGATGTCGCCAGGGCCGCTCCCGCGACGATGGGCGAGAGGTAGCCGACGGTGTGACACCAGCTCTGATCCTGCTCGCCGGTCTCGATGACCGTGCTCGCAAGGGCTCCGGCTGGCGACCGGCCGCTGACCGTGATGAGGGCCGTTGCCGCGCCCGCGCCGGCGGCCGCGCGGAGGGCCTCATTGGTCGCCCATGTGCCTCCTTCGTGCGAGACCCCAAGCACGATGCCGCTCGTGGGCGGCCTGCCTGCCAGCTCGAACGCCTGGGCGCTGTGCACGCGCGGATCGGCGGTGCCGACATCGCGCAGCGCTGCGCCCAGCAGCTCCGCGATGACCATGGCCGCGTGCTCGCTGGTGCCGCAGCCGGTGATGACGATCGGCCCGCCGGACTCGGCGACGCGTCGCAGGTCGGCCGCCAGCTGCGTGACAACCGGCTCCGCGCCAAGGCGATTGGCGAGCCGGTCGGCAAGTGCCGGCTCGGCGGCGATCATCTCGGTCATCGCATAGGGCGCTCCGTCACGCGGCTCGGGCATCGTCGACGACGCCCATGGATCCGGCGCGCCGGGGAGTGGTGCGTTGGCATCGAATGTCATGGCGGCGATGCTACGCGGCCGGTATCCTCGGGCGCATGTCCGGTCGGTCAGGCCTGCCCGTTCCGCGCGAGGCGCCGAAGGCCGGCTTCGAGGCGCCCCGCGTCGACGACACGAGCCTGCTCAACATCCACGACTACGAGCGGACGGCCATGGAGCGACTCTCCGAGCAGGCGCGCTCGTACTACGTCAGTGGCGCCATGGATGAGCGGACGCTGCACGACAACCGGGCCGCATTCGCCAGGCGGCGCCTGCTGCCGCGCGTGATGACCGATATCAGCACGGTCGACACATCGGTCTCCGTGCTCGGCCGGCGGTGGCGGATGCCGCTCTTCACCGCTCCGACCGCCCTGCATCGGCTCGCCCATCCGGACGGCGAGCTGGCCACGGCACGGGCCGCTGCGGCCCGCGGCATCACCATGACGCTCTCGACGTCGGCCAGCACGGACCTCGCGGAGGTGGCCGAGACGGGTTGTCCGCGCTGGTTCCAGGTCTACCTGCTGGCCGATCCGGGCGCACGGCGCGCACTGGTGGAACGTGCGGTCGAGCACGGCTACGAGGCGCTGGTCATGACGGTGGACCTGCAGCGGCTGGGTCGCCGCGAGCGTGACATCCGGGTCGGATTCGAGCTGCCGTTCGATGTGTCGGTGCCGAACGTGGCGATCGCGGCGGAGAGCTCCCTCGGCGACGCCGCGGAGCAGAGCTTCGTCGAGAGCCTGACGTGGGCGGACCTCGAGTGGTTGGCCGGGTTCGGCGTGCCGGTGATCGTCAAGGGCGTGCTGCACCCCGATGACGCTGCGGAAGCCTTCGAGCACGGGGCGGCGGCGGTGCAGGTCAGCAATCACGGCGGCCGCCAGCTGGATGCGGCGATTGCCAGCCTTGACGCGCTGCCAGCCGTCGTCGAGGCCGTCGCCGGGCGCGGCCCGGTGCTGTTCGACGGTGGCGTTCGGCGCGGGACGGACGCCCTGATGGCGCTGGCGATGGGGGCCACAGCCGTCGGCATCGGCCGGCCGATCCTGTGGGGCCTGGCGGTGGACGGGGAGGCCGGCGTCGGGCGTGTGCTCGACATCCTCATGAATGAGCTCGAGCACGTGATGGCCCTTGCGGGAGCGCCGAACGTGGCTGCCCTCACGCCGGACCTGGTGGTTTAGCCGAGACCGCCGCCCTCAGAACGGCTTGAGCACCATCAGGACGACCACTAGCGACACGGAAATCAGCTCCCAGAGCCGCGCGAGGGCCACCATCGGGTCCGCGAACGCTGCCTTGAGGCCGGG
>DASSCW010000353.1:0-3125 GCA_035697465.1 Candidatus Limnocylindria bacterium
AGCGGTGTTGTGCATCACAGCAAATTTGGCCGCTCGACTTCCGAGTTGGGTCATATCCGGACCACCCCCTCGTGGGCCGCATGTCCGGTTTCGCCGACTGCGGACATGCCGCCGCACTTGTCCAGGGCAGCTATGTGCCAAGGGACTAAACCGCTCGCGCGGTAGGGAGCTTGCGCGCACCGGATGATCGCGACCAGCTATTCCGATTGATTGCGACCAGGCGTTCCGACTGATCGCGACCACCCATTCCGGGCGTTCGCGACCAGCCTGTGGACGGGGGTGACGGGCGCCGTTGGGTGATCCGCGAATCGGCATGTCTTCGCTCCTTTTTCCATAGGGAGCGAGGCATGCCTGGACCGAGATTACCCATGCGCAAGATCCGCGACGTGCTGAGGCTGTCCGCCGCCGGCATGTCCAAACGCAAGATTGCCGCCAGCCTGGGCGTGAGCGCGACGGCCGCCGGGGATTGCATCCGGCGAGCGCGGCGCGGAGGGCTCACTTGGCCGCTGCCGGACGGCCTGACGGATGAGGCTCTGGAGCTTCGGCTCTACCCGCCGCCCACGGTTGCCACTGATCGCCGGCCGCAACCGGACTGGGCGGCGATACACCGCGAGCTGCGCCGGCCAGGGGTGACACTGCAGCTGCTGTGGGAGGAGCATCGCGCCGTCCACCCCGACGGCTACGGCTACAGCCGTTTCTGCGAGCGCTATCGCTCCTGGGAGGCACGGCTGTCGCCGACCATGCGGCAGAGCCACGTCGCCGGCGAGCGCATGTTCGTCGATTACGCCGGCACGACGCTCGAGGTGATCGACGCATCGACCCGCGAGGTGAGGACAGCGCAGCTGTTCGTCGCCGCCCTTGGCGCGTCGAGCTACACCTATGCCGAGGCCAGCTGGACGCAGGGCCTGTCCGACTGGATCGGCTCGCACACCCGCACCTTTGCCTTCATCGGCGGGGCTCCGGCGATGGTGGTGTGCGACAATCTGCGCTCGGGCATCACCAAGGCCTGCTTCTACGAGCCGGCGGTCAACCGCACCTACGCCGAGATGGCGGCCCACTACAACACCGCCATTGTGCCGGCGCGTCCGTATCGGGCCCGCGACAAGGCCAAGGTGGAAGTGGCGGTGCAGGTGGCGACTCGCTTCATCATCGCCAAGCTGCGTAACCGGCAGTTCTTCTCGCTCGCCGCATTGAACGCGGCCATCGCCGAGTTGGTCGCACAGATCAACAATCGCGCGTCGCGCCATCTCGGCGCCAGCCGCCGCGCACTGTTCGATGATCTGGAGCGCTCGGCGCTCAAGCCGCTACCGGCCGAACCCTACGTCTTCGCCGAGTGGAAGGAATGCCGGGTCGGGCTCGACTACCACGTCGAGATCGAGAAGCACTACTACTCGGTGCCGCACCAGTTGCTGCGGGAGAAGGTCTGGGCGCGCATCACAGCGCGTACGATCGAGGTCTTCCATTGCGGCAAGCGCGTCGCCGCGCATGTGCGCTCGTCCTCCAACCGCAAGCACACGACGGTGCGCGAGCACATGCCGTCGAGCCACCGGCGCTATGCCGATTGGACACCGGAGCGCATCAGGCGGCAGGCCGGGGCGATCGGCCGCCATACCTCGGCGCTGGTCGAGATCATCCTGCGGGAGCGCACCCACCCCGAGCAAGGCTTCCGCGCTTGCGTCGGCATCCTGCGGCTGGCCAAGACCTATGGCCGCGAGCGGCTCGAGGCCGCCTGCAGCCGGGCGCTCGAGATCGGTGCGCGCTCCTACAGCTCCGTCAACTCGATCCTCAAGAACAACCTCGATCGCCGACGGCCTGCCATGCCCGCGGACGGGCCGGCGATAGCGCACGACAACATCCGCGGCCCAACCTACTTCCACTGAGGAGATGACGATCGATGCTCACCCATCCCACCCTCGACCAGCTCAGAGCGCTCAAGCTCGATGGTATGGTCCAGGCCTTCATCGAGCTCGAAGCGCAGGAGGAGACCCGCAATCTGGCGCACGCCGAATGGCTGGCCCTTCTGCTCGACCGCGAGGCCGCTGATCGCGGCACCCGCCGCTTCCAGATCCGACTGCGCGCCGCTCGGTTGCGTCACAGCCAGGCCGCGATCGAGGACGTCGACTATCGCACGCCGCGCCGGCTCGACAAGGCGTTGTTCCAGCAATTGGCCACCTGCCGTTGGATCGCCGAGCACCGCGGGTTGCTGGTCACTGGCCCGTGCGGCGTGGGCAAGTCGTGGTTATCCTGCGCGCTGGCGCAGAAGGCTTGCCGCGACGGCTACACCGTCCACTACGCGCGCGTGCCGCGCCTGTTCGCCGATCTCGATCTCGCTCACGGCGACGGCCGCTTCGCGCGGCTGTTCCGGATGCTTGTCCGGGTTGATCTCCTTGTGCTCGACGATTGGGGACCCGACCGCCTCTCAGCCAGCCACCGGCGCGATCTCATGGAGATCGTCGAGGATCGCCATGGCCGCGGCTCCATCCTCATCACCAGCCAACTCCCCGTGACAACCTGGCATGAGGTTATCGGCGAGCCCACTCTCGGCGACGCGATCCTGGATCGCATTGTCCACAATGCCTACCGGCTCGAGCTCGACGGCCCGTCGATGCGCAAGCTCAAAGCCGGCGAGGCGAGCGAGACACCGACGCCGCCCGTCGCGACGATCGCGGCCGACCGCAAGTCGCCCAAGGGAGCAAAGAAATGAGGCGCAGACTCGCCGTGCCGGCCGCCCCCGTGGGTCAACAGGCACCTCCCGCGCGCGCCGCTGCGTCAGCCATCGGGGCCACTCCGCAGCGCGCGCGGGTCCCTCCTGTTGACTACGGGGACGACCTCCATCGCACTTGACGCCGAACGCAAACACTGAGATCAGAAAATGCACCTGACGGCACCCGTCACACTGGTCGCGATCGATCGGAACAGGTGGTCGCGATCCGTCGGAACGAGTGGTCACGATCATCGGAATGCGCACAATGGATGAAATTGCAGCTGTAAGTCACCGGCACAGCCGGCGCAGCTGCGCCAGCCGGTCGGCGAAGGCGGTGAGGTCGTCCTGGTGGCCTTCGACGGTGATCGTCCTCTCCCCGAGCTCCACCACACGCAGGCTGTAGCCGATGGCCATCCGGGTG
>DASSCW010000354.1:0-7960 GCA_035697465.1 Candidatus Limnocylindria bacterium
CTCCTGGGGGCCGGCGCAGCGGTGGCTGCGGTGCGTTCCCGGCGCCAGGCGGACGAAGATGGCGCCCAGGCGCCCCTCGCGGAGCGCGAACCACTTCCCGACAAGTACGACACGGACACCGCCGCGCTCGAGCGACGTGGCCGCGGCGCCTATTCCACCGCCGTGCGCGTGCTGTGGTGGGTCTCGATCGCAGCGGTCCTGATCGGGGTGGGGCTGTCCGACGCGTACGACGCCTCGCAGGCGGCGATCTACGCCGTCGGAGCGGTGGCCGTCGGCGCAGTGGTGCTGCTGCATGACCTGTTGCCCGATCGGCTCCGCAACGGACCCGTCGTCGCCCTCGAGGTGGCGCTCGCGATCGGCCTGACGACCGCCATCCTCGTACTCACAGGCTATGGCTCCTCGCCGTTCGTGTTCGGCTATCACCTCGTCGCGGTGGCGGTTGCCCTGGCGCTGGGTGGGCCGATCGCGTTGATGGTGGCGACGCTGGCCAGCCTCGCCTTCCTGGGCGTGATCGCGCTCGATCCGGCGTTTGGCAACTACACCACCGCTGACCTGCTGCGGCTCGGCCTGCAGGTCGGCTCAATCTGGCTGCTCGCCTACGTCGCGGGCGTGTTCGCATCCGGCGAGCGTCGAATGCGCGCCACCGTGCTGCAGATGTCGCGCGCGGACCCGCTCACCGGCCTCTACAACCGAGGCCAGCTCTTCCCAACGCTCGAGCAGGAGGTCCAGCGCACGCGTCGCAGCGAGCGCGGCTTCTGCCTGTTGATGATCGACCTGGATGGGCTCAAGGCGGTCAACGACTCGTACGGCCACCATCGCGGCGACGAGGTGCTTCGCCTCCTCGGCGGCGTCATCCGGCACTCGATCCGGCTGGTCGACACGGCCTACCGCTACGGCGGCGACGAGTTCCTGGTCCTCCTCCCCGAGACCGACTTCGCTGGCGCCTTCGTGGTTGCCGAGAAGATCCGAGCCGGGACGGAGGAGATGGGGCTGGCCGCCGGCGATGGCGAGCTGCTGACCAGCGTCAGCATCGGCCTTGTCTCATGCCCTGAGGATGGGACGACCGCCGAGGAGCTGATGATCGCCGCCGACCGGGCCATGTACCAGGCGAAGTCTCTCGGCAAGAACCAGGTCAGCGGGAATCCTCGGCCGCGCCGCCTGCCGTTCAACCCGGTCGATGCGCTCGGTGCCGCCGACATCGGCCCGCCGGCCGCTGCGCCCGAACCCGTCGCAGCAGTAACCGCCTCCGCAGGGCCCCCGAGCGTCGAGGTCGCGACGCCCGCTCCCGAGCCGCCGCCGGCACCGATCCACACCCCGCCGGTCATCGAGGTCCCGCCGCTGCGCGCGTCGGATGCCACTGCCTTCAGCGTCGCGCCAGAGGTGGAGCCGATTACGGCCGCCGTGCCTGCCGGTGATGGGGCAGGCAACGCCGCCGATGTGATGGAAGACGACGAGGCCGACCCAACCGAGGTCCGCCGCCAGATCGCCGCCGCACGACGAAACATGGATCCCGATCACCAGATCCGGCGCGCGATGGACGCGTTCCTCTCGCCCACCAAGCCGAACGGCGACTCGGGCAACTGACGCGGGCTCGCCGCGGGGCGGCCAGGGTGGATCAGCGCTCGTTGACCGTGGTGTACACCGGAAGGATCTCCCACCACACCACGCCGGGGGGCAGGACGACGCGCTCACCGCTGCGCTCGTAGGTCCAGCGCGTGCGCGACTCGGCGGACGGCCGCTCCCAGTGCACCGGTATGGCGCGACCGTCGACGTACAGGGTGGCCCGGCCCTGTCCCACCAGGTGATGGAAGCGGCGCGGATAGCCCCCAGGGTCGTGCGGCCCGTAGACGACGTCCTCGCGCACGTACTGGACCAGCACGCTGGTAGCCTGCAGCTGGCGCTGCGTGCCGGCATCGACGTGCGCCACGCCGCCATCGTCCCGTCGCCACGCGTCGCGCTCCCCATCCCAGGTCCAGCCGAAATTCCAGAAGCTGTTCGTCCAGAAGCGGACGCTGCGCACCGACCGTCCGCCCGGCGGCCTGACCCCGTCGCGGAATTTCAGGCTGGGCCGCAGCTCGCCGACCCGATCGGCCAGCGCGTCCAGCCGCGCGTTGTTGCCGAAATCCCCGCGCAGCAGCCGCAGGCTGAGGTAGAGGTTGTGTGGCGCGACGCGCGCCGACGACCGGGTGTAGTACGGCCAGTCGCCGCTGATGCCGTTGACGAACGGCATGCCGTACCGCTGGTATCGGGCGATGCCGTCATGCCCCGCCCCGAAGATGATCGGCAGGACGTGAAGGTCCTGCCACAGGTCGACGCTGTAGTAGCGACCCGAGCGCACCGGCCCGACGAGGCCCTCGACCTTGCGGCACAGGTAGATCCCGGTGTAACGCGTCACGTCGCCCTCGACCGTCGCCTCCACCACCATGTCGGCCAACCCGAGGTTGCTCACCGGCCTGGCCTGCGGGTGGTTCTCGATCTGGACCGCCAGGGCCGGGAGCTCCAGTCGCCCAGGGGCACCGAGAGCCAGGCCGTTCAGGGGGCAGGTCAGCTCGGCCTCCGGCTCCGGCGGCGTGGGCGTGGGGATGGGCGTAGGCGTGGGGGAGAGAGTCGGTGACGGCGTTGGCGATGGGCTGGGTGACGACGTGGGCGTGGCGGGCAGCGGCGTCGCGACCGGGGTGCCGCCGAAGGCCAGCCAGCCGCCCCCCGCGATCGCCACCAGGAGGACGGCTGCGGCGACGATCATGGTCGTCCGCGACCGCAGCAGGTCCATCCTTTCATCCTAGCCGCTCAGCTGACCCGGCTGTCAAAAGGGGCCGGAGAGGCCCCTGCTAGACTCGCGCGGTCATGCCCGGCTTCTCGACCCGCGCGATCCGCGCCGCCAGCAAGGTCCCGCCGGCTCCCCAGCCGCCGATCAACGTGCCGATCTACCAGTCGAGCACGTTCGAAGTGTCGAGCGCCCAGGAGCTGGCGGAGCTGCTCGAGTTCTCTCGGCCCGGGCACTCGTACAGCCGCTATTCGAACCCGACCCACGCCGCTCTCGAGGAGGCCCTCTGCGAGCTCGAGGGAGCGGAGGCGTGCCACGTCACCGCGTCAGGCATGGCCGCCATCCACGCGGCGATCCTGTCGATCGTCCAGGCTGGCGAGGAGATCGTCATCCCGCGCGCCGTATACGGCGGCGTGGTCGGCCTTGCCCAGGCTGTCCTGGCCCGGAGCGGCATCGGCGTGACGGCTGTGGACACGACCGATGCGTCAGCGGTCGAGGCCGCGATCGGCGACCGCACCCGCCTGCTCTGGCTCGAGACCATCAGCAATCCCACCACGGCGATGTGCGACATCACCGCCCTGGCCGAGATGGCCCATGGACGCGGGCTGCTGGTCGCGGTCGACAACACCTTCGCCTCGCCGTACCTGGCCAATCCCCTGGCCCTCGGCGCCGACCTGGTGGTCCACTCGACGACCAAGTACGTGGGCGGCCACTCGGACATCACCGGCGGCGCGGTGCTGGGCAGCGCCGAACGCGTGGCGGCGGCGCGCAAGATCGTCATCAACGTCGGGGGAAACGCGGCGCCGCTGGAGGCGTTCCTGGCGCTGCGGGGCCTCAAGACGCTGGCAATCCGCATGGAGCGCCACTCCTCGAACGCCCTGGCCGTGGCCTGTGCGCTCGAGGGCGCGCCGGGCGTGGCTGCCACCCTGTATCCCGGATTGCGCTCGCACCCACAGCACGAGCTGGCGCAACGGATCCTGCGGGACGGCATGGCGGGCGGGATGCTGAGCATCGACCTCGCGGGCGGACGCGAGGCCGGCGAGCGTTTCCTCGACCGGCTGCAGGTCGCCGTGCATGCCACCAGCCTGGGGAGCGCCGAAACCCTGTGCAGCCACCCGGCGTCCTCGTCGCATCGGCAGCTGAGCACCGATGAGCTGCGGGACGCCGGCCTGACACCGGGCATGGTCCGCGTCTCCATCGGCCTCGAGGATCCCGACGACCTGATTGCCGACCTGGCAGCTGCCGCCGCCGACGCCTGACGGAGGGCACATGGACCGATCCCGCGCGATGGCCGCTCAGCGCGGCGGACGCGTCGATCGGCTGGCACGAGCAGCGGAGCGCCTGCTGCGGGTCATGGCGGATCCACGGCTGGGACTCGGCCTGCTGGTGCTCGCGGCGGTCTGGAATGCGATCGCGGCGGCCCGGCCGGATGGCGGCGCGCTGCTGGACGCGTGGCCGTACCTCGTCCTGCTGGGCGCCGTGTTGCTGACGGGACTGGCGGCCGTGGCGGTGCGCGTCCCGGCTGCCTGGCGCGAGTGGCGCCGCCCGGCACCGCTGACCGCCGGGGACGAGGTGGTCGCCACGCAGATTCCGCTGGCCCACGACCTCGACGCTGGGCGACGCGTCGCGGCATCTATGGCTCTGCGCGCGGCCGGCTACCGCGTGGTCGAGCGTGGACAAGGCGCCCGCTGGACCGCCGCCGGCGTACGGAGGGGCTGGTCGCGCTTTGCCGGCCTGGCCACCCACGTGGCGTTGGTCCTGCTGGTGCTCGGAGCAGCCATCGGCGCCGCCTTCTCGAGCGAGACCACCTTCAGCCTCCTGCCGGGCGACCAGGCGCTGCTGGACGCCGCGCGGCCCGGCTTCACCGACGCACTCCGCCTCGAGCGGCTGGAAGCTGCCTTTGGGGCCGATGGACGGCCATCGCAGCTCGACACGACGGTCACGTTCCTGCACGACGGCGAGTCGCAGGGGCGGCAGCTGATCCAGGTGAATGCCCCGGGCAGCTTCGACGGTTATCTCGTGCATGCCTGGCAGTACGGCCCGGCAGCCAGGCTGCGCGTCGCCAACCTCGCCGGGCGCCCGCTGCTGGACGGCCTGCTGCCGCTGGACGAGCGGATCGACGGGCTGGCGGCCAGGGTGGCGGAGCTGCCGTCGGTGGGGCAGTCGATCGGCGTCCAACTGCGTGACGACGGGAGCAACCGCCTCGAGGTCCGACTCGCGGACGATGACGGCCTGATCGACGCTGCGACGTTGCTGCCCGGCGAGACTCGGCGCCTCGGCTCGCTGGAGGTCACGCACGCGGGCATGGATGCATACGTGACCTTCCTCTCGCGCCGCGATCCGGGCATGTCGCTGCTCTTCGCGGGTGCGGCCTTGAGCACGCTCGCCCTGGCGGTCGCCTTCTGGCTGCCGCGTCGGCGCGCCACCCTATTCCCGTCGCCCGGTGGACTGCGCGTGGCAGTCCGCGGCGAGCGCTTCCAGCCGGCCGAGGGCGAGCTCGAACGAATCGTCGGCCGTATCAGGGAATCCGGGGTCGGCCGATGACCAGCGTCGTCGACCTGTGGCGCGCGATCGATCCAGAGGCGCGCCTGGCGTCGGGCTCGAGCCGGGCACTCTCCCGACCCGTTCGCGCGATCCAGCGTACGCGGACGGCGCCGCCGCATTTGCCGGAGCCGGCCGACGGGGCGGTCCTGGTGGTGGACCAGGCCAGCCTGCGGGTCGCATCGGTCCCCGAGCTCATCTCATGGCTGCGTGGCGCACAGCTGTCGCCGGTGGCGGTCATCCTCGCCGGGTTCGACCGCCGAGCCGGCCCCGAACCGGCTGACGATCAGCTCCCGGTGCTCGTCAGTGCTCGACCGGCGATGTGGGTGGCTGCCGACGCCCTCGCCTATCTCGCCGACGAGCCGGCGGCACTGGAGCGCCGCCTCGCCGAGCTGCGCCTGGCCTGCGCCGAGGCGGCCCTGGCGGAGCCGGAGCTCACGACACCGGCCGGGCTGATTGCCGCTCGCATCGGGCGCGGCGTCGCCATCAGCCTCGACGGCGATCTGAAGGCGCTGCACCCGCGACCGGCCGGTAGGGCGCTCGCCGCCCGCTTTGCGGCGGTGCACGCCAGGTTGCTGGCTCCTACCGGCCAGGGGCGGCGCGAGGTGAGCCGCCAGGAGCGCGAGGGCCTCTTCCTCGTCGAGCGGGCGATTCGACCGGGTGCCGCCGTCTGGCTGTTCGACGACCTGCCATTGGCTGCCGCCGACGAGGTGGCGGCGGATGCGCTGGCGGTCACCGCTCGTGCGCTCCTCCGTCGGCCGCCGCCCGAACCTGCGACTCCGCGGCCCAGCGCTGCCGCTGGTCCTGGAGCCTCCGGGCCGGCACCACCAGCATCCAACGATCCCCTGGACGCGACCCTGCTGGCGGTCGCGCGCAGCAACGGTCGCGTGGCGCCGGCGGCGCGCCTGCTGGGCGTGCATCGCAACACCGTGCTGTACCGGCTGCGGCGCGCGTTGGAGGAGCGAGGGCTCGACCCGCGGCGCCCCCAGGACGCCCTGCGCATCCTGGCCGCGGCCGACCCGGCCGACGCGAGGAAGATGGAGCGAAAGCCCAACTGAGCGACCGGCGATTGTGCAGAATGCACAAGCTTTCGCGCCATCATCGGCCTCAGCCATAAGCCTCGCCGGCGGGCCTTGGCGCTAGGCTGCTCGAGGTCCCCCAACCACTCCCACACCCGGAAGGAGCCTGATCGTCCATGCCGACAAAGGAGCTGACCGCCGCGCTGAAGCTGGCCGAGCAGCAGAACCTGCGCTTCGTCAGCCTGCAGTTCACCGACATCGTCGGCCAGGTGAAATCGGTCCAGGTGCCCATGCATCAGCTTGAGGAGGCGGTTGAGCACGGCAAGTGGTTCGACGGCAGCAGCATCGAGGGCTTCGCGCGCATCGCGGAGTCGGACATGTTCCTGGTGCCGGACCTTGCCACCTTCGCGCCGATTCCCTGGGAGCCGGGCCGCGAGCCCGACGGCACGGAGCGAGCGACGGGTGCCGCCCGCGTGATCTGCGACGTCTTCACGCCGAACGGCGATCCGTTTCCCGGCGATCCGCGCTGGGTGCTGCGACGCCAGCTCGAAAAGGCGAAGAAGGCGGGCTACATCCTGAACACGGGCCCGGAGCTGGAGTTCTTCCTCCTCCGGCGCAGCGAGACAGATGTCGAGACGCTGCCGCATGACGCGGCTGGCTATTTCGATCTCTCCGAGGACCTCGGGACGGAGGTCCGCAAGGAGATGATGAACGACCTCGAGGCCTTCGGCATCAAGGTCGAGACGGCGCACCACGAGGTCGCCACCGGGCAGCACGAGATCGACTTCGAGTACGCCGATGCGCTGCGCACCGCCGACAAGGCCGTCACCTTCAAGACCACGCTGAAGGCGGTTGCCGCCCGCCAGGGGCTGTACGCGACGTTCATGCCCAAGCCCTTCTTCGGCATCAACGGATCGGGCATGCACACCCACCAGAGCCTCTGGGACATCAAGAAGGGCAAGAACGCCTTCGCCGATGCGAAGGACGACTACGGCCTCTCGGAGACGGCGCGCAGCTACATCGCCGGCACCCTGGAGCACGCCCGCGGCATGATCGCCGTGCTGGCTCCGCTGGTGAACAGCTACAAGCGCCTGGTGCCCGGCTACGAGGCGCCGGTCTACATCGGCTGGGCGCGCATCAACCGCTCCGCGCTGATCCGCATCCCGCAGATCAGCCACGGCCAGCTGAACTCCACCCGCATCGAGCTGCGCTGCCCGGACCCGTCCACCAACCCGTACCTGGCCTTCGCGTGCATGCTGGCCGCCGGCCTGGACGGCATCGAGCGCAAGCTGACGCCGCCGGACCCGGTCGAGGAGAACCTCTACCACTTCGACGCCGCCAAGCTCGAGAGCCGCAAGATCAAGCAGCTGCCGGGCACCCTGCGCGAGGCGCTGGACGAGCTGTCGGCGGATCGCGTCATCGCCGAGGCGCTGGGTGAGCACGTCTTCGAGCGCTTCGTGGAGGCCAAGACGGAGGAGTGGGACGAGTACCGGATGCAGGTCACCAGCTGGGAGGTGGACCGCTACCTGGAGGCCTTCTAGGCTCCGTCCGGCCCCCGTCGCCGTGCTGGCCGGCGCGGGCGGCAGCAGCCGCCCGCCGGCCGGCGCCACGGCATCGGCCCGGATCCTGCAGTGCC
>DASSCW010000355.1:0-3881 GCA_035697465.1 Candidatus Limnocylindria bacterium
GAGCGCGCTGACCTCACCGAAGCGCAGGACTACGGCGGCGAACAGCGCCCCCAGCCCGTACAGCGCGGGCACCGCCACCAGGATCACGGCCAGAGCGCGCAGCGCCTCGACTGGCGTCAGGGTCATGCCGAAGAAGACGACCAGGGCGGCTCCGACGACGCCGAACATCCACAGCGCCCAGACGATCTGGCTGACGACCGGACCGAAGAGGATCACCAGGCGGCTGACCGGCGTCATGAAGAGCGCCTCCAGCGAGCCGCGCACCTGCTCGTTGCGCAGCGATGTTCCCGGGCCCCACAGGATCATGCTGATCCACATGTAGGTCGCCCAGCCCAGGAACAGGAACGCGGCAATCTCGACCGTGCCGGCACGCTGCGCGAACGCGTCCACGGCCGCCTGCTCGCCGCCGGCGTAGCCCTCCGCCTGGTAGACGTAAGCGAGCGGCAGCGCGATCGGCCAGAAGAGGAAGCCGATGAACAGGCTCGGGTAGCGGCGCAGCAGGCGCCACTCCTTCATGCCCGCCGCGCCGAAGGCCCGCAGATCGGCGAGGAGGGTGGCCCGGGCGGTCGGTCCGCTCATTCGCGCAGCGCTCGACCGGTGAGCGAGATGAAGACGTCCTCCAGGGTCACCGGGACGACCTCGACGTGCTGGATGGCGGCGTCCTCGGCACGGGCCGCGTCGAAGGCGAGCGGCACGAAGTCGCGGGCACTCCGCACGTGCACCGTCACCTGCAGCGAGCCGTCCTCGCGCTCCTGTCGCGCCAACGAGCCGGCCGCCTTCTCGAGGCGGCCGAGCAGCGCGGCGTCCGTCTGGCCCGATGCGATCTCCAGGTGCACGACCTCGGTGGCGGCGATCGTCCGCTTCAGGCCCGCCGGCGTGTCCAGCGCCACCACCTTGCCGTGGTCGACGATGGCGATCCGCCCGCAGAGCTGGTCCGCCTCCTCCATGTAGTGGGTTGTCAGCAGCACGGTCCGCCCCTGTGCCTGCAGGTCGCGGACGCGGTCGCGCAGGTCGCGCGCGGACTGCGGATCCAGGCCCACGGTCGGCTCATCCAGGAGCAGAAGCTCGGGGTCGGGGAGGAGCGCGCGGGCCAGCACCAGGCGCTGCCGCATGCCGGTGCTGTAGCGCTCGACGTAGTCGTCAGAGCGATCGTCGAGCTTGACCGCCTCCAGCGCGGCCGTGATCCGCGGCTTCTGCTCGGCCGGCGGCACGTGGTAGAGCGCCGCAAAGTACTCGAGGTTCTCGCGCGCCGTCAGCTTCCAATAGAGGCTCCGCCCATCGGAGAGGACCGCGCCCATCCGGCGCCGCACCTCGCGCGCGTCACGCACGACGTCGAAGCCGAGCACGCGGGCCGTGCCCTGGGTCGGCTCCAGCAGCGTGGCGAGCATCTTCATGGTCGTCGTCTTGCCGGCGCCGTTCGGGCCGAGCACGCCGAAGATCTCGCCGCGCTCGACGTGGAGGTCGATCCCGTCGACCGCACGGAAGGTCTCGCGGCGATCCGGCTCGCGCCGCAGCCGCTGCCACATCGTGCGGCGGCCACGCTCGAACTCCTTGACCAGGCCGGTCGCCTCGATCGCCGGTCCGTTGGTGGTTGCGGCGCTCATGCCTCCACCTCATCCGTCATCTGCGAGGGGACGCCGGCGTAGAGGCCGAAGATGGCAGCCGCGACCACGATCGCGCCGGCCACGGAGAAGACGAGGGTGACCTGCCCGAGATCGATGATCGCGCCGGAGATGGCGAGGCTGATTGGGGCGAGGCCGACGCCACCGAGCATCAGCAGGCTCATGACACGACCACGCATCGTTTCGGGCGTCCGTGCCTGCAGCCAGGCGATCACGCGCACGTTGATGAATCCGGCTCCCAGGCCGATGCCGGTCGCGGCCGCGATGGCTAGGAAGACGTTGGGCGCGTTGCCCAACAGGGCCAGGCCGACGCCCAGTCCAGCCGCGATCACGAGCGTCACCAGGCCGAGCCGGGGAACGTGACGCAGCGATCCGGCCAGAATCGCGCCACCGAGCGCCCCGGCGCCAAAGCCGGCAATGATGAAACCGAAGGCCGCAGGACCGCCCTCGAAGCGATCAAGGGCGAGGACGGGGAGCCCAACCGAGATCGGTCCGGTGAAGGCGAAGTTGAATGCCGCCGTCAGGAGGATGAGCGAGCGCACCGGCGGGTCGCTCCAGGCGTAGCTCATGCCGGAACGGATGTTCTTGAGAAGGCTTTCCCCCTGCGGGCTGCCCTCAAGTTCGTCCGCATGCGGCGCGACACGCCGCCCGCCGCGCACCAGGGAGATGGCGGCTGCGGCGATGACGAATGACGCTGCGTCGATGGCGAAGGCAGGCCCGGTCTGCACCGCCGCCACCATGATGCCGGCGATGGCGGGGCCGATGAGCGTGCTCAGCTGCTGGACGATCTGGACCAGTGCGTTGGCTGGTGGCAGCAGGCGCTCGCTGACCACCATCGGCACGATCGTATTGAGCGCGGGGTGGAAGAACGCGTCGACGACGCCGAAGATGAAGGCCAGCACGTACAGCTGCCAGAGCTCGGCGTTGCCGGTCAGGACCAGCACGGCCACCCCGCCTACCACGACCGCGCGAAGCACATTCGAGACGAGCATCAGACTCCGCGGGGAGACGCGGTCGGACATCGCTCCGCCGACCACCATGAACACGGCGCGCGGGATGGCAGCCGCCATGAGCACCGTCCCCAGCGCGAGGCCGGAGCCGGTGAGCTGCAGCGCGAGCACCGCCAGCGCGATGAAGTGGAACTGGTCGCCGAGCAGCGAGATGCTCTCGCCACTGAAGATGAGGCGGAAATCTCGAAGGCGGAGCGGTTGCAGCAGGGGCGGGCCGGAGGCGGGCTCGTGCTCAGGGGTCGCCAGGGCGGCGGCGGTCGTCGTTTCCATGCTCACTCCATCGATATGAGGACGCCGTCGCCGTTCTCGTCTTCGGCGTCGACGATCGTTCCGGTTGTCTCGCTGTCGACGGCCTGCTCGATCAGTGATGCGTAGCTGTCGGGGATACCGGGCACCATGCGCGCCGCCATGGCGGCGAAGGCGAGCGGAACGCGGACGTCCACCACACGGCGGCCACCTTCGTTGACCTGGATACGTACCCGACGGCCGCGAGTGCTGGCGCTGCGCCCCGTCTCGGCGGCATCGGCCGCGACTGCCTGAGCGCGCGCCGCGGCCGATCGCGCGGTACGCGATGCGCTGAGCGCCTCGATGATCGGCGCCGCTTCGTCCGGCGAGAGCTTGCCCTCGGCGACCAGGCGCAGGACCGTGTTCAGCTCGTCACTCATTGCCCGAGCCGCTCAGCCTTCGCGTTGCCTCCTCAACGTCGATCTCACCGCGCTCCAGCGCCTGCAGGATCGCCAGCTGGTCCTCGGCTGAGGGTGGCGGCGCGGCAGGAGGCGGAGGTGGCGCCGGGGGAGCCTCCGGCACCGGCACCATGCGATCCAGGCGCCGCGGCCGCCGGATCGAGAGATCGCCGGACATCGAATTGAAGAGGAAGTTCGGCCCGCCGGCGCCGACCACCACACGTCGCCGATCCTGCGGGCCCTCGATGCGATGGTCGAGGTCGCTGACCACGTCGGAGGAGATTCCGCGTACCTCGAAGCTCGCGCCGCCGAGCAGGCCGATCATGACGTCACCGCTGACGGTATCGACCCGGTACTCCTCGCCCAGCGCCAGCTGTCCTTCGATCTCCACGTCGCCGGAGACCGCGTTGGCACGCATGCCCCGGATCACGGGCGCCACCACGGTGAGGTCGCCGGAGACGGTTTCGGCTCGGACGGAAACGGGCTGGCCGGCGCGCACGGTCACGTCACCCGAGACGCTGTTCACGCGCACCGACCCGCCCGACCGGGCCAGGGTCAGATCCCCT